>JAYWAI010000204.1:0-1957 GCA_043782545.1 Acidimicrobiia bacterium | reverse complement strand
TACCCGACAGGTCGAGCACCTCTTCGACCCACTTTGTGGAGTGAGTGACCGCGGCGAAGTCAGGGTGACGCAGGATGGCCAAGTCAGCCGGAATTGTGGTGGCCACACCTTCGACCTTCATGTCCTCCAGGGCACGAATGGTGCGAGCGATAGCGGTCGGGCGATCTTTGCCCCACACGATGAGTTTGCCCACCAAGTTGTCGTAGTACTGGCTGATCTCGTCGCCAGCTTGGTAGCCCGCGTCGAATCGCACTCCGAAACCGTCGGGTGCGTCGAGCGTGGTGATCGGCCCTGGCGATGGGAGGAATTTTCCGCCCGCCGGATTTTCGGCGTTGATGCGCACTTCGATGCCATGGCCTCGTCGTTGAGCGAGGACTTCGTCTTGCGTCATCGGCAATGGTTCGCCGGATGCCACTCGGATCTGCCACTCCACGAGATCGATGCCGGTGATGACTTCGGTGACCGGGTGTTCGACCTGGAGTCGCGTGTTCATTTCGAGGAAGAAAAAGTCGCCGTCTTGGTAGATGAATTCCACCGTGCCGGCGTTGTAGTAGCCAACTGCTTTGGCGACTTTGACGGCGGCCGCGCCCATGGCGGCCTCGACGCCGTCGGGCAGAGCGGGCGCTGGTGCCTCTTCAATCAATTTCTGGTGCCGACGCTGCGCCGAGCAGTCACGGGACGACACCCATACCACGTCGCCGAATTGGTCGCCGACGAGTTGAATTTCGACGTGGCGAGGCCACGTGAGATACCGCTCGACGTAGATCTCGTCGCGACCGAAATATGACTTTGCCTCACGTTGAGCTGACTCCATGGCGGCGTCCACTTCGTCGGCAGAACGCACCACCTTCATGCCCCGGCCACCGCCACCAAAGGCCGCCTTGATGGCCAAAGGCCAGCCGTTGGAGGCACCGAATTCGCGGATTTCGTCTGCCGATTGGGTGAATTCTGTGGTGCCCGGCACAATTGGCGCGCCGCCAGCCAGAGCGGCTTTGCGGCTCGACACTTTGTCGCCCATGACGTCAATTGCGCCGACCGGGGGGCCGATGAACGCCACGCCGAGCTCGCCGATCATGCGAGCAAAATCCGTGTTTTCTGAAAAGAATCCGTAGCCGGGGTGCACACCATCGGCGCCAGAACTGCGGATGGCGTTCAGAATTGCTTCAGTATTAAGATAGCTCTCGGCGGCTGTTTGGCCACCAAGCGCATACGCTTCATCGGCGAGACGCACGTGGAGCGAATTGCGATCGAGGTCGGAATACACCGCCACGGTGGCGATTCCAAGTTCACGGCAGGCGCGGATCACACGGACGGCGATCTCACCTCTGTTGGCGATGAGGATTTTCTTCAACATGACACTGCGTATGTTTGCAGGAATGAACTCAAAACTTGATACTCAACCCGGCCCGAACGGATGGCGAGTACTGCATGTGCACGAAACCGGGTCGACGAATACAGACCTGATGAGCCTGGCTCGAGCTGGTGAGGCGGCGAATCTGGTACTTCGAGCCGATGCGCAGACAGCTGGTCGCGGCCGACTCGGGCGAGTTTGGGAGGCTCCGGCGGGCCAAAGTCTTTTGTGTTCTCTGTTGTTTCGCCCCCTCGACATGCTGCCGGCACTGCGAATGGATCGCCTGCACGTGTTGACGCAAGCGGTGGCACTCGCTGCTGCCGATGCGTGCGCCACATTGACAGGCGTACGCCCTGGGCTGAAATGGCCGAACGACGTGATGGTTGGCGAACGAAAATTGGCGGGGATCTTGGCCGAATCTGTGGTCGACGGTGGCGTGGTCAGCTCCGTGGTGGTGGGTATTGGTCTCAACGTAAACGCCGCGCCTCATGGTGCAGTGTGCTTGGCCGAAATCGGTGGACAGCCACTTGATGTGGCGACCGTATTCGCGGAAATGCTGAACGCGCTCGACGTGTCGACTGCGTCGGCTCGTTACCCCGGTGCGCT
>JAYWAI010000203.1:0-13828 GCA_043782545.1 Acidimicrobiia bacterium | reverse complement strand
TTTTGATCCCCGGGCCCGACATGACCTTGGCGATTCGCAACGGACTTGCCGGCGGAAAGTCCTTGGCGTTTTGGACGGGTCTAGGTGCGTCGATCGGCCTCACGATGTGGGGAGCGCTGTCGGTAGCCGGGCTGGCCGCGCTCGTGGCTGCTAGCGAAGCGGCCTACAACGCGGTCAAATTTTCCGGCGTGGCGTATTTGATCTGGATGGGCGCTTCGAGCTTATGGCATGCCCGTCGTGGCCCGGATGACGCGACAGGGGAGTCGATCGCCAAAGAACGGTTCGGCGGCGCGGCGCACTCGATCAAGTCGGCGCTCACTCAAGGAATTTTGTCCAATGCGCTGAATCCCAAAGTGGCGGTCTTCTACCTCACACTCATCCCGCAGTTCATTGACAAGAGCGAGCCGCATACGCGCGTCACCATTATTTTCGCGGCCGTCTTCGTCGGCATCGCGGTCGTGTTCTATCGCTTGCTGTCGATCGCGGTGGCAAAATTCTCGGCCATTTTGGTGACCGGCAAATCGCGACTTTGGATCGAGCGGACTGCCGGAGTAGCGCTCGTGGGTTTGGGAATACAGGTGGCGATTACCTCGTAAAACCTTTGGTTATTTCTTACCGTTCGCTTATGAGTCTGTGTCAAGATCTGGCTATGGCCGATCAAGCCCGATTCACCGAACTCACTGAAGAGTTCATGCCGGCGTTGTATAACGGCGCGTTGCGAATGACACGCAATCGCGCCGATGCGGAAGATCTTGTCCAGGACACATACCTGCGCGCGTATCGCAGTTTCGGGACTTTTGAACAGGGCACGTTTTTGAAGGCGTGGCTCTTTCGCATTTTGACCAACACGTATATCAACAAGTACAACGCACAGGCCCGCAACCCAACCGAGGAAGCGCTCGACGACCTCGAAGACATGTACTTGTACCGTCGGCTCCCTGCCGTCGAGGCGGCCCGTGCGTCTGGGTCGGCAGAAGACCAACTTTTTGAGCTGTTCACCGACTATGAAGTTAAGGCCGCCCTGGAGGCGCTGCCTGAGGCGCAAAGAATCGTGGTACTTCTTTGTGACGTGGAAGGGTTCTCATACGCTGAAATGGCCGATATGCTCGACGTACCCATCGGCACCATCATGAGCCGGCTTCACCGTGGTCGTAAGCAGTTAGAAAAAGCACTGCACGATTTCGCGGTCGGAGAAGGGATCATTCACGAGGTCGTACATGTCTGAAAACCGATACAACACGCAGCCGCTGTCACCGGTACGAAATTGTGAAGAGGCGCTCGGGCATTTGTA
The DNA here is from genome assembly GCA_043782545.1 of Acidimicrobiia bacterium. Taxonomy (GTDB): domain Bacteria; phylum Actinomycetota; class Acidimicrobiia; order Acidimicrobiales; family JBBRKR01; genus JBBRKR01. Next base: position 12,537 of record JAYWAI010000203.1, on the reverse strand, counting down.
TCACTTCATAGATGGCCACCTCGACGACGCCCGCCGCACCCAAATCTCCGGTCACCTCGACAAGTGCGGCCCGTGCGTCGACGCATTCGACTTTCACGCCGAGTTGCGCGCCATCGTGGCCAGAAAATCCTACGACGAGATTCCCGACACGTTGAAACAGCGAGTGTTTGCCGCGCTCACCGCGGAGACCGCCATGAACTTGACGGCCAAAACATCGCCGTTTGATCGACCCAGCCCATTCTCGGGTTCGGCTGACGGGCGCTGACGGCCTACGATCTCAGAATGCTTGCGATTGGGCTCTTAGCCGCCAAGGTGTGGCACTACTGGATCAGCGTCATTCTGGCCGTGTCTGGCATCGGTGCCATCCTCAGCCTGGTTCGTGGATATCTCAAGAAGGTAACTGGGCTGAAGTACCCACGTAAGCGCTAGCCAGGTGGCATCCGGCGCATCGATGATTGATTGGGATCTCGCCCGTCGAGTCGCAGTCCGAGCGGCTGGCTCAGCCCCCACGTCATCGATCTATCCACGCCAAAGCCTCGAAGACGACTTCGCCGAATTCACCGAATTGGCCGAGACACTGGTGGAAAACGAGACCGGCCTGCGGTCACTTAATGGTCGGGCTACGGGACGAGTTACCGACCGCGCTGGTTGGGTCGGCGTCAACGTGGTGTCGTTCCAACATCTGCTGCGGCCTTTGACGTCGAAGGTTGAAGAGCAGCTCAAAGGGCCGTTTGTGGGTATCACCGCCAAGGTGGCCGGAGCGGAAGTCGGCTCGCTGCTGGGCTTCATGTCGAAACGGGTTTTGGGCCAATACGACGTGTTAGTGGCCGGCGACGACTCTGGCGACATTGTGTATTACGTGGGCCCCAACGTGGCTGGTATCGAACGCCGATTTGGTTTCGACCCTCGCCAATTTCGATTGTGGCTCGCCATCCACGAGGTCACGCACCGAGCACAATTCACTGGTGTGTCATGGATGCGCGACCATTACCTCGGGCTGGTCGAGCAATCGCTTGGCTCTTTCGATGCCGATCCGCAACGCATCATCGAAGCGATCAAGCACATGGCTGCCAGCCGAAAAGAAGGCCGCAGCGCTCTTGATGATGGCGGCCTTGCTGCAGTCTTTGCTAGCAAAGAACAGCGCGAAGTTCTGGCCAAAATCGGTGGCTTGATGAGCTTGCTAGAAGGCCATGGCGACATCACCATGAGTCGGGCCGGCAAGGAACTGATCCCAGGGGCCGAGCGTTTCAGTCGCATTTTGAGCTATCGCCGCCAGCAAACCACGGGCGCGGCCAAATTGCTCCAACGGCTTGTCGGTCTCGAGGCCAAACTCAAGCAGTATGAGCAAGGCGAGCGGTTTATCGAAGCCGTGGAACTCGTGGGCGGACATCGTGTGTTGGATCACGCGTGGCGGGGTGCGGAATGGCTGCCATCGATGATCGAAATTCGGGAGCCCAGCGTGTGGCTGAATCGAGTTGGCCTGTGCCCGGTGCCGACCTAGCTCGATCACTGTTGGCCCGGTGCACATTTCCCGGCGCGGGCGAGTTGGCGAAATTGGCGGTGAGCGGTGGCGCTGACTCCGCGGCGATGTTGCTTCTGGCGCACGCAGCTGGGTGTGTCATCGAGGTACATCATGTTGATCATCACCTTCGCCAGACGTCAGGCGCGGATGCCGTCCATGTTCGTGAACTGTGTGAGCGGCTCGACGTGGCGTTTGTGCTGCACGACGTGCACGAGCTGGCTGGGCCAAACCTCGAAGCCCGGTTGCGTGACGCTCGCCGCGTGGTACTGCCGGCCGGAGCGCTCACGGGGCACACCGCCGATGACCAAGCTGAAACAGTTTTGCTCAACATGATGCGCGGCGCCGGGATAGACGGGCTCAGCGGCATGCGTGCCGAATGCCACCCGATCTTGAGTTTGCGCCGCATCGAGACTGAGGCCGTCTGTGAGTCCTTTGGCGTGACGCCGTGTTGGGACCACACCAACCGTGATCCGCAATTTCGTCGAAATCGTGTGCGCCAGGAACTGATCCCGCTGATGCGTGACATCGCCCGACGCGATGTCACCGATGTGATTGCCAACCAAGCGCGCAACCTTCGAGATGATGCGGCATTGCTCGAAGATCTGGCCGCGCCGCATGATCCGACCGACGCGAAAGCGCTCGCCGCTCTGCCATTGGCTGTGGCTCGACGCGTTATTCGGCGCTGGCTTGGTGGCCAACATCCACCCGACGCCAGAACGGTGGATCGCGTGCTCGAGGTGGCACGTGGCGACGCGTTGGGCACCGAGATTGGCGGCGGCGCTCAGGTGCGTCGCAGCGCCAATCGGCTCCGCATCGTGTTGTCAACAGAAAATATTTCGGGCTTGAAAGAGTAAAAGCTTCGCGAGTTTCCTTCAACCAGCGCAGCAAAATGCCGATCTACGGCTGTGGGAATATCCGAAACGACGTGGCGGCCTCGGCCCATAGTCGCGATGCTGGTACATCTCGCAATATCGTCTTTCCCCTGGTTCGCGACGTCGGGAATGGTGATTTCCGTCTCCTTTGCCGTGAGCCGATCGCCGTATGCACAAAGCAGAAATGTATGGCTGGCCTGCGTTGTGGGCAGTGGGTTGGCGACCTACGTGATTTCGCGGCGATTCATTCGACGATGGTTCGTATTGCCCCATCTTCTGCGCCAAGAAGTCGTGTTTCCGGCCAAGGCACCCACCCGGTGGGCCATGGCACGCCCGTCGATCAGCCGTCGAGCCATGCGCGACTTGGCACTGGACATTTGGACGGTGGGCACCGGCCCTTCCATAGAACAGGCATCGCATCAAATATTTTCACTTGATCACGCTTTGACATGGCTGCAACGACGTCAACTCAAGCCCGGTCAACGACTTCCTGTCGGGCGTCTGCAGATCGTGGCCGACGCCGTTGCCGAAGAGCTTCGAGTGGGTTTCGGTGACCGCACGAGAATCTGGTGGGCACTACTCGCCCGCGATCTCGCCGACCGAGTGTCGGCGATTGCGGTCGACATTCAACCCACCGAGCGGGCTCGTCGCCGATACCCCGCGGAGGAAGTTGGTTGCTGGCTCGCCGCGCCAATGGCGGACTGGTTGGGATCCTGTTTCACGCTCGTACATGGTGAGGCACCGTTGGTCTCCGTCGGCACCGTGTTCTTGCGTCGGGCATCGGAAATTTCGCTCACCGCTGACCCCGCTCGTCGGCTCGATGTGCTGCGTCGAGATCTCCAAGCCGGCGCCCGAATGTTGGGTTCTGGGCATATCGCCACCGCGCTCAACGATCTCGATGACGATCGTCTCGTCAACGTGTTGGACGCCGCCGTGCCCGGCCCAATCTCGCTGCGTGCCGGTGCCGCCTCGGGTGTTGCCGCCGTATTCGCCGCGGTGCTGCTGGCAACGGTGATTCGGATTCCAGGCTCGCCCGAACAATTCGGCACGGAGCGAGCGAACGCCAATAACACCCCAGAAGTGGTCGTGACTACAACGACCACGCTTCCGCGTCCGCCGGGCACGGTGCCCCTGTTGACTTTGCCGATTGGCACCACGACCACAACCGCCGTCACCGTTGACTCCCGGCCGACGAACACGTTGTCCACAATGGTTGTTGGGGCTGGGTTTGTGGGCGCTTCGCTGCCAGGTGCTCGAAACGACTCCACGTCGTTGAACGCCGGCCAAACAATCATCATTGACGTACGCGCCAACGATGACAAGTCGGTCAAGAACGGTGTGCTGTCGATCGTGACTGACACGTTGGCGGTAGGGGATTCAGCGTTTGTCAACAACGACGCAACGGTGTCCTTTACCGCATCGGACCAGGCCGGCACTCGGTCGTTTGCTTATGAACTGTGCATTGGTCCAACCCAATGCAGCATTGCTTCGGTGCGGGTCGACGTCACTCCATGACGCGGTAGCCTGCAACTAATGAAACGCCCCGAATCTTCTCGTCTCGTTCGCAGTCCACTGGCATATTTAGTGGTTGTTGTAGCGCTGGTGGTGTTGGCCACGACACTCTTTTCGAGCGATTCCACGGCTACGTCGTTCACGCTCGACCGGTACACCACGGCGCTGAGTGACAGCAAGATTGCCTCGGTGACGATCAGGGATGCATCCCATCACCTCGATGGCACCCTGGTTGACGGCACGAAATTCTCGCTCGACTATCCAGCCGCCTATACCGAAAAACTTACGACCGACCTCGCTGCCCGAACGGTAGTTGTCAAAACAGATCACGAGGCATCTTCGATCTGGTCTGACCTACTCATCAACTTCTTGCCGACGATCTTGCTCATCGCCATGTTTGTGTTTTTCATGCGCACCATGCAGGGCGGCGCCGGCGGCCGGGGCGTGATGCAGTTTGGCAAGGCGCGGGCCAAGCAGGTTTCCAAAGACGACCCGAAGATCACGTTCGCTGATGTGGCGGGGTGTGCTGAAGCAGTCGAGGAGCTCTATGAAATCAAGGAATTCCTGCAACACCCCGCCAAATTTCAAGCCATTGGCGCCAAGATTCCCAAGGGTGTTTTGCTCTACGGCCCGCCGGGCACTGGCAAGACACTCTTGGCCCGAGCAGTGGCCGGCGAAGCGGGGGTGCCGTTTTTCACGATCTCGGGTTCGGACTTTGTGGAGATGTTTGTGGGCGTCGGTGCCAGCCGAGTTCGTGACCTTTTCGATCAAGCAAAAGCGGCGGCGCCATCGATCATCTTTGTTGACGAGATTGACGCCGTAGGGCGTCATCGCGGTTCGGGTATGGGCGGCGGTCACGATGAACGTGAGCAGACCCTCAATCAGTTGCTCGTCGAAATGGACGGCTTTGACGCTCGCACGAGTGTGATCCTGATCGCCGCTACCAACCGTCCCGACATACTCGATCCTGCGTTGTTACGTCCCGGCCGATTCGATCGTCAAATCGTCGTCGACCAACCTGATCTGGAAGGTCGTAAAGCCATCCTCAAGGTGCATGCCAAAGGCAAACCTCTGGCCGCCGATGTGGATCTCGACGTCATGGCCAAGCGCACGCCCGGATTCACCGGCGCCGATTTGGCCAACATGCTCAATGAGGGGGCACTCTTGGCCGCCCGCCGCAACGAACTGGTGATCTCGCAATCCAACCTTTCATCGGCCGTCGAGCGTGTGATCGCCGGGCCGGAGCGCAAGAGCCGCGTAATGAGCGATCGCGAACGTCGGATCACCGCATTCCACGAATCAGGCCACGCCATTGTGGGTCATGTGTTGCCGAATTGCGACCCCATTCATAAGGTGTCCATCGTGGCGAGAGGCCGAGCCTTGGGCTGGACGCTGAGCCTCCCAGAACGAGATAAATATTCTCAATCTCGGGGCGAGTTACGTGACGAACTGGCGATGCTGCTGGGGGGCCGCACCGCAGAAGAGATCATTTTTGGCGACCCCACCACTGGTGCCCACAACGACATCGAGCGGGCCACCAAGATTGCCCGCGCTATGGTTACCGAATACGGCATGAGCGAACATCTCGGGCCGCAGCAATTTGGCCATCGTTCGGGTGACATATTTCTGGGCCGCGAAATGGGCAACGCGCCCAACTACTCCGACGCCATTGCGGCCCAGATCGACGAAGAAGTGCGGTCACTTGTCGACTTTGCTCACAATGAAGCACGGGAAATTCTGACCATTCACCGGGCCACGCTTGACCGCATGGCCGACGCCTTGCTCGAGCGTGAAACACTCGATGAAGCCGATCTCAAAGAGATCTTTGCTGGTTTGCCGACGTGGTCTGGCGTCACCGCTGCCCCAGAACACGACGCCGCTCACGCGGTGACGTTGACCGAATAGGGTCCAAAAACGGCGATTCAGCTGAAGATTTCATGACAATTTCGCCGAATTAGGCCAAACGCGGCGTTTTGGCCGTGAGCGGCGAGTTACCATACAGGCCCGTGTTAGTGCAGGACTTGGTGTAATGGCAGCAAAAGGCAAATGGGCTCAAGGTATCGCTCCACGCGACTTCTGTTGGTTCATCAAAGGCAAATTGGCAATCTGTGAACGTCCCGGAGGCTACGGCGCTAGCCATCGTCGAGTTCGTCGTCAAGAAGAAATCATTTGGATTCGCGAACAGGGTTACACGTCGGTCATCTCGCTTATCCCCACACCCCACAATTTGCACAACTACGACGAATTGGGCGTCAACTGGCTGCATCGCCCACTTGGCCTGCTCACTGAGCCAGAAGAATTTATGTGTCAGTTTTATCCCGAGCTGCGCAGCCTGTTGGCCGGTGGTGGCAAGTACTTGATGCACGGTGAAGAGATCAGCGACCGCATGGCAGGCATGCTGGGTGGCTACTTGAAGTGGACCGGCATGGTCCCTGAGACACCGCAGGTCATTTCTCTCGTGGAGCGAATTCTGGGCAAGCAAATGGATTCCACCGGTCGCGGTTGGGTCGAGGCCGCTGGCACGATTCCGCAATTGGCGAGCGTTCGCTCTGCTGTGGCCCGCTAGCTGAGTTTTGATGGCCAACACCGATCGCATTTTGCTGCGCAACCTTCGCGTTGTCGGCAAACACGGCGTTCTGGAAGAGGAGCAACTTCGCGCCCAACCCTTTGAAATCGACGTTGACCTGATGGTCGACCTCAGCGAAGCTGGGCGCTCAGATGCACTTGATGCCACGGTGGATTACGGGGCTGTGATGGGCATCGTGGAGCTCGTCGTCAAAGGCGAGACCCATTTGTTGCTCGAAAGAGTTGCGCAACGCATTGCCACCGACGTGCTGTCAATTTTTGGTGCCGTGCAGGAAATCACGGTTGAGGTGCGCAAGTTGCGCCCCCCGGTTCCTTACGACATTGAGTACTCGGCGGTACGAATATCGCGAGGGCGGAATTCCTGACGCAAGTCGGTAGCTTGCTCGGGTGCAACGGCGAGCAATCTTGGCCCTCGGCTCCAATTTGGGTGACCGGCAAACTTTACTCCGCGATGCGGTGGGCGCCGTGCCCGACCTCGTGCGAGTGTCGCCGGTGTACGAGACCGATCCAATCGGTGGTCCTGATGCGCAGGGTCCCTATCTCAATATGGTGGTGGAGCTAGCTACCACGCTGGGCCCGTGGGAATTGCTTGACGTGTGTCGCACCCTCGAAATCGCCGCCGGTCGCAAACGCATTGTGCACTGGGGTCCACGTACGTTGGATTGCGATGTGATCTGGATTGATGGCATTGCCATCATCGAGCAAGATTTGGTGATCCCGCACCCGCGGTATCGGGAGCGCAATTTTGTGTTGGCACCGCTGTGGCATATTGCCCCCGATCTTGTTCCCGACGACTTCGACATCGACAATGCGTCAGGTGTGTACCTGCTCGGCTCGATCGACACGATCTAACTATGCGAGTTGTCCGCACAGTCAAAGAAGTGCGTCAGATTGTCCATCAACGCGCTGGCCAAATCGGGTTCGTTCCAACCATGGGAGCACTGCACGATGGCCACGTGAGCTTGATACAACGGGCGCGTCGTGAATGCGACACGGTCGTCGCGTCGATCTTCGTGAACCCGCTCCAGTTTGGGGCGCACGAAGACTTGAGCCGTTACCCGCGGCCGTTTGATGCCGACGCCGCCAAGGCCCTCGAATCGGGCGTTGATGTTTTGTTCGCCCCGGCTGTTGAGGAAATGTATCCGCACCCGATTGCCACCACGGTGACCGCCGGGCCGATTGGTGGGTTGTACGAAGGAGCATCGCGCCCTGGGCACTTTGATGGGGTGGCCACCGTGGTCACCAAGCTGTTGTCGATAGTGGGCCCATGCCGAGCGTATTTTGGTGAGAAGGATTTTCAGCAGTTGACTGTCATCCGCCAGTTGGTTGGTGATTTAAGTTTGCCGGTGGATGTTGTTGGTTGCGCCATTGTGCGCAAGCCGAGCGGTTTGGCGATGTCGAGTCGAAATGTGTATCTCACCGATGCCCAGCGATCTGCCGCGACGGTGCTGCACCGGGCGCTGCAGGCGGCTGTTGAACTGGCGGCCAGTGGCGACGCCACGCCGATTGCCGTTGAGGATCGGATTCGGGAGATCGCCTCGTCGGAGCCGCTAGTAAACCTGGATTATGCCGTCGTGGTGAACTCTCGGACGTTGGAACGACCGCCGGGTGGCCAGTGGCCGACCTCGTCGCGGGCCTTGGTCGCTGCCGTTGTCGGCACCACGCGGCTGATCGACAACGCTGCCGTCGGAGAGTGAATTTCTGGGGGTAACTTGGTGCCTATGAGCTCTCCTGCTGCGTGGCACGCCGACCCCTACAACCGGTTTCAACTGCGCTACTGGGACGGCGCGCGTTGGACTGAGCACGTCAGCAACAACGGCGTGCAAGCCATCGACGATCCAACGAGTCTGCCAACACCGGTGGCCGGGTGGGGTGGAGGTGAAAATTCGGCAGTGCCGACCACCAACGACACTGCCGACAAGATCCAGCACCAGGTGCAAGCCAAGGCAGGGGTGGGGCCGATCTCGGGCGGACAGGGCACGTTGTTTACCGAGCCGATTCTGGTCGTGAACCAGAAGAAGAAACTTATCGAAATAGTCAACGAGTATGCCGTGTTTGACCAGCATGGCGTGCAGATCGGTGCCATCCGCGAAATCGGTCAGACCATGGTGAAAAAGGCAGTGCGGCTGCTGAGTAGTTTCGACCAATTTTTGACTCACCGCCTGGAGATCGTTGACATGACTGGGGCGGTGCAATTGAGTGTGACTCGGCCGGCGAAACTGATGAAGTCGACAGTGATCGTGAACAACCCTGCGGGCGTCGAAATTGGGCGCATTGTGCAAGACAACGTGTTTGGCAAGATTCGCTTTTCGTTGCAATCTGGCGGCCTCACGTATGGCTCGATCAACGCCGAAAATTGGCGAGCGTGGAACTTCAATATTCAAGACCACACTGGCCAAGAAGTCGCCAGAATCACCAAAACCTGGGAGGGCGTTTTGACCACCATATTTACTACGGCCGACAACTATGTCTTGCAGATTCATCAACCGCTGGTGGAACCATTGCGGTCGCTGGTGGTGGCCTCAGCACTCACCGTCGACACGGCGTTGAAGCAAGACTCCAGAGGACTTGGCTGATCCACGTAACCTTGGCGAGTGCTTCTCGCCATCGACGTTGGAAATACTCACATAGTCATCGGTCTGTATGAATCGGCGGCCGCCAACGACCTGATTGATCACTGGCGAATTTCCACGAACGCCGAGCGAACGTCTGACGAGCACGCACTCATGGTGCAAGACTTTTTGGCCTTTCACGGCTCGACCATGCGGTCGGCAATTACCGGCATCGCAGTGTCGTCAGTGGTACCCAGGGTAACGATGTCACTGCGCGATATGGCTCGAAAGTATTTCGGATTCGAAGCGGTCATCGTGGGCCCAGGGGTCAAAACGGGCATGCCGATCCATACAGACAATCCGCGTGAAGTGGGCGCCGATCGCATCGTGAATTCGGTGGCCGCGTTCGCACGTTGGGGCGGCCCAGCCGTCGTGATCGACTTTGGTACCGCCACCACTTTTGACGCCGTGAGCCCGAAAGGCGAATACCTCGGTGGCGCCATTGTGCCCGGCATCGAGATCAGCTTGGAAGCACTCACAAATCGCGCCGCGGCGCTGCGCCGGGTCGAGCTCGTTGAGCCCCGCAGTGTGATCGGGAAAAACACCGTCGAGAGTATTCAGTCGGGCGTAATATTTGGCTACGCCGGCTTGGTTGACGGCTTGTGTGAACGCATGGAGCGCGAGCTTGGCGAGTGTGTGATCGTGGCCACTGGTGGGCTGTCGAGCCTCATTGCGCCGTATTGCGAAACGATTGATCACGTCGAGCCGTGGCTCACGCTTGACGGTTTGCGCCTTATCTATGAACGGAATTGTGAATAATGGCTTCTAGCCCCGGAATCCCCTATACCTACGATCGCACGCATTCAACCGCTGACGTTCGGGCTGCCCACGGCGATTTGGAAGCTGCGCAGGAGACCACCCATGTGGTGCGCATCGCTGGCCGCTTGATGCTGCGCCGAGTGCAAGGCAAGTTGTGTTTTGGTTCGCTGGCCGACTCCTCTGGCCGCATACAGCTCTTCGCCAACGCCGCACACACGCCCTTGTTCGACGACTTTTGTAGCCTCGCCTTGGGCGACTGGATTGGTGTCGAGGGAATCGTCATGACCACCCGCAAGGGTGAACTTTCGGTGCGCGTTGACAGTTGGGTCGTGCTCGCTCGCGCCGAGCGTTCCTTCCCCGACAAGTGGCACGGCCTGAGTGACCCAGACACCCGCTACCGCCAGCGTTACGTCGATTTGTGGGTCACCGAAGAAAGCCGCGCCACCTTTCAAGCCCGCAGCCGGATCATGAGCCTGACTCGCCGTTGGCTCGAAGAAGAGCACGGCTACATGGAAGTGGAAACACCCGTGTTTCACCCCATTCCCGGTGGCGCGCTAGCTCGCCCATTTATTACCCATCACAACGCGCTCGACAACGACATGTACCTGCGGATCGCGCCCGAGTTGTACCTCAAGCGCCTGATTGCTGGCGGCTTTGAGCGGGTGTTTGAAATCGCTCGGGTGTTTCGCAACGAGGGCCTTTCGCCTCGCCACAATCCTGAATTCACCATGCTGGAGCTGTATCAGGCGTACGCCGACTATCACGACATCATGAAGCTCACCGAAGATCTGGTGGAGTACTTGGCCCTGCAAATCTGTGGCACCACGCAGGTGATCTACAACGACAAGCCGCTCAATCTGAGTGCGCCATGGCGTCGAGCCACCATGACCGATCTGATCAAGGAATTCACCGGACTCGACGTGAGCCTCGACACATCGCTGGAAGAAATGCGGGCGCATTGCGATGACCACGGTGTGCCGTACAAGCCCACCCACGGCGTCGGCAAGCTCATCTTGGAGCTGTACGAAAAGACCGGCGAACACAATCTGTGGGACCCAGTTTTCGTGATCGACTATCCGGTGGAAGTGTCGCCATTGTCACGTGAACATCGTGACGACGATCGGCTCACCGAGCGTTTTGAAGGCATCATCGCGGGCCGCGAATTGTGCAACGCGTTTAGCGAACTGGTTGACCCCATCGAGCAGCGCAAGCGATTCGAAGCCCAAGCCGCCGAAAATGCGGCCGGCGACGACGAAGCCATGGTGGTCGATGAAGATTATTTACGTTGCCAGGAATACGGCATGCCACCAACAGGCGGCCTCGGGATTGGTATGGACCGCCTGGTGATGTTGTTGACCAACACCACCACCATTCGCGACGTCGTACTCTTCCCGACCCTTCGCCCCGAACCGGCCTAAGACGCCCGCCGTTACACGCCCGGGGGCAGGTTGTTGCCGACACCTTCGAAGAAGAAAAACAGCAGGAACAAGAACGGCACTAGCGCAATGGCGTAGCTCGGCCATTTGCGCCACTTGCGGCCCAGCAGCCACGCCCCGATCCAGACCAAAGCGCAAAACAACGCCCACAGTACGTGTGAGCCCCAGAAGATGGCCTTGAGCACACTCTTGTTTTCGACGCCCGTGCTGGTGCCCTCAAAGGACGCCACAGGCGCAGCGGCGGGCGCACTGGTGGTGGCACCCGGAACTGTCGATCCGACCGTCTGAGCGGTGCCTTCGTTGCCCAGCGGATCGGCGCCGCCGTTCGTTGCCGGCAACGCGATATTTTGCACCGACGTGGCCGGTAACGGCGTCACTGGGGTGTCCTTGAGTTTGGCCGTCACGATCAAGCGAGTGGCCGCAGAGTATTTCGGGTTGCAGGTGGTGAGGGTCAGGCGGGCTTCGTCGGGTGTGTTGTCGAGCACGCTGACGTCGCTGGGGTCGACCACTTTGCTGTCGTGATCGATCACGTAGGTGAAGGTGCCTTGCAACGTGGTCACCTTGATTTCGTCGCCAACGGCAAGCTCGTCGAGCCGGTTAAACGGCGCCCCATAAGTGGTGCGATGGCCGGCAATGGCGGCGTTGCCCTTCTGGCCCGGGAACACGGTATTTGCGTAGTGCCCGGGCGCACGCTTGAGGTCGTCCACGCTGACGCCTTGCACGACGTACTTGTCGACGCCGATTTTTGGGATCACGATGTGGGCAATGCCGGCTCCGCTTTTTGGTGGAGCGGCCGGGTCGACGTTGCCAACTTTGGCCGGGACAGTGGTTGTGGCGGCAACGGTAATAGTTGTGGTGGCACCCGCAACGGTTGATGTGCTCGAAGGGGCGGCGGTCACAGCCGTCGCGGTGGGGGCGATGTGTTCAATGGCCGCGAATTCGCTTTTGAGGTCGTCCTGCGAGGCCGCTTCGCGGATGCCAGTGCCCCAAAGTTGGTACACCACGAAAAGCAGAATCAGCACGCCGGTCGTTATGAGCGTGCGCCCAACCCCGCCGATGATTCGGCTCGACGTTGGCAGTGGGCGTGGCATTCGCGGCGCGGCCGGCATGGCCGGCGTGTCTGCGTCGGCCGGCGTGTCTGCGTCGGCGGTCACCAAACCTGGTTCTGGGGTGATGTCATCAGTGGTACTCACGGGTTCCTCCATGCGTCGAGCCTCAGGTACCAGTCGACAGTTCTC
>JAYWAI010000202.1:0-13893 GCA_043782545.1 Acidimicrobiia bacterium | reverse complement strand
AACACGTCAGGCTGCGATTGCAACAAGCGCACGGTTTGCACGAGCAGATCGTCGAAATCCATGGCGCCAGCTCGCAGCAAACGGATCTGATATTCCGTGTAGGCATCGGCCACTTTGCGCTCAATAATCGTGGACGCCCGAGCCGTGAGATCCGCCGGCATCAGCAGTTCGTTCTTGGCGGCCGAGATTTGTGAATGCACCGATCGAGCCGAGAACTTCTTGGGGTCTAGCCCTAAATCCTTGAGCACATACCCCGTCAGGCGCACGGCGTCGGCCTGGTCGTAAATAGAAAAATTCTTCGTGTAGCCGAGCTTGTCGGCGTCTCGACGCAAGATGCGAACACAGGCGGAGTGAAACGTCGATACCCACATTTTTTGAGCGACCGGGCCCACCAAATGCGCCACGCGTTCGCGCATTTCCCCAGCCGCTTTGTTGGTGAACGTGATCGCCAGAATCTTCATCGGGTGCACATTGTGGTGTTGGATCAGAAATGCGATGCGACTGGTGAGCACCTTCGTTTTCCCAGACCCGGCACCGGCGATCACCAACAGCGGCCCTTTGGGATGCACCACGGCGTCGTACTGAGCCGAGTTGAGCCCTTCGAGGAGCGGGTTCTCAGAAACGTCGATGTAGTTGGCCGGACGGTCGTCGAATGCGTCGTCGTAACCACTGTCGTACGCCGGCCCCGGATCTGAGGGATCGGCAAAGAGATCTTCATCTGAGAACGACGGTTGCGGCATGGTGCACGCAGTCTAGAAGCCGGGTGTGACACCTCCCCCGAAGCACGGGAATGGCCAACCAACTTGGCCGCCCCACGCATTCACCGCAGCGTCGGATTGGCAGATTCGGCACGTTGATGGTTGGGCACCGAACTTTTGGTGGAGAATGGCTCATGTCGTTGGTCATCGCCCAAATATTGGAACCAAGCAACGGGTAGACTCAGCCGATGATCGAAAGAGTTCTCGAGATTTCGACGAGCTTTGCCCAAACCGAACAACACGACTGTCATTTCTGGTGGGCACAAACGCCCGGGGCGAGGCTAGAACACGCCCTGCTACTTCGGAGGTTGAACTATGGAGCCGATCGAGTTTCCGAGCGACTTCAGCGAGTTCTTGAAATTACTCAACGACCAACAAGTTGAATACCTGCTCGTCGGTGGCTTCGCTGTCGCGATCCATGGCTATCCACGAGCCACCACTGATATTGATGTTTGGGTAAACCGGACGCTCGAAAATGCCGAGCGAATCGTCGAAGCGCTTCGGCTATTTGGATTTGACCTTCCGACTCTCACCCGCGAACTGTTCCTTGAACCCGACCGAATAGTGCGAATGGGCAATGCGCCAATCCGCATAGAATTGCTTACCAGCATCGATGGTGTCGAGTTCGAGGATTGCTCGTCCCGGTGTGTTTTGCATTTGGAAAAAGGGCTGAGAATCCCTGTCATTTCACTCGACGATTTGAGGATCAACAAGCGCGCTAGCGGTCGCAACAAGGACTTGGCCGATCTCGATCATCTCCCTGCGGATTAGCACTGCTCGGTAGTCTCATAGTCAGAGTCGGTTTCAGGGGGAATGATGAGTGATATGCACTTGGCGTCGATGTGGGAAGCGATCGCCGATCTGGTCGGCGACAAGCCTGCCGTGATCCAGGGCGACCATGTGTTGCGATGGCGCGACTACGACCAGCACGCGGCGCGACTCGCCACCGCGTTCACCGCAGCTGGTTTGACCGACGGCAGCAAGGTCGGCCTGTTTCTTTACAACTCGGCCGAGTACCTCGTCGGGCAATACGCGGCATTCAAGATTTCGGGCTGTCCGATCAACGTGAACTATCGCTATCTCGATGATGAATTGATCTACCTGCTCAACAACGCCGACGTTGAGGCTGTGGTATTTCACACGTCGCTCGGTGATCGTATCGATCGGATTCGCGACCGCCTGCCTCTGGCGAAATTGTTCGTGGAAGTCGCCGACGACGCCAGCTCGTTTTCGTTCGCCACGCCCTACGCCGAGGTGTTGGCGAATCACGCACCGGCCGCTCGTCGCGCCCATGACCCCAACGGTCTGTACATGTTGTACACCGGCGGCACCACCGGCATGCCCAAAGGTGCCATGTACCGCGTCGGACCATTTTCCGCTGGAATGGCGCCCAGCTTTGCCATGATCGGCGTGGCGCAGCCGACCACCATGACTGAGTTTGGGGTGGCAATTCAACGATTTGTGGCCGCCCAACCCGAGCCGCGTTGGGTACCCTGTTGCCCACTTATGCACGGTACCGGCATGTGGGTGGGAGCGATGCCAGCGTTGACAAGCGGCGGCACCGTTGTGCTGCTTGAGTCTCGCGGTTTCGACGCTCACGAACTCCTACAAACCTGCGAACGCGAGGGTGTCAACAACATCGTCATTGTCGGCGATCCGTTTGCTCGACTCATCGCCAACGCGCTCGACGAGCGTTCGGAATCGGGCACTCCGTTTCCCCCATCAACGATCACTCTCATTGGATCGTCTGGCGCTATGTGGTCAATGGAAATCAAGGAGCGTCTGCTGGCGCATCTCGACACCATGTTGTACGACGCGCTCGGGTCTACCGAGGCCGGGGCCATGGGAGCACATGTAATGACACGGGCCGGCGTGCTCACGCAAGGCACCTCGACGGCGAAATTCAGCAAAGACGTTGATATGAAAGTGATTGACGACAACGACGTCGAAGTCGTCGCCGGCTCAGGCGTTGTGGGTCGGGTGGTCAAAGATGTAACGCGAGGTTGTTTCGGTTACTACAAAGACGATATGAAGACGGCGTCGACGTTCCTTACCATTGACGGCGTGCGGTACGTGCTCAGCGGCGACATGGCCAGCGTCGAGGCCGACGGCACGTTGTCATTCGTAGGACGCGGCAGCCAGAGCATCAACTCAATGGGTGAGAAGATTTTTCCAGAGGAAGTCGAGGAAGCCGTCAAGACGCACCCATCGATCGACGATTGCTTGGTAGTCGGTGTAACCGACGAACGATTCGGGCAACGCGTCGTTGCCGTGGCGTCCGTCACAGCAGGAGGGCAGCGGCCAACACCGGACGAGATCGTGGCGCATGTAAAGACGAAACTGTCTGGTTACAAAGCGCCAAAAAACGTTATCTTGGTCGACGTCGTAAAGCGGGCCCCTAACGGCAAAGCCGACTATCCGTGGGCACGTGAGATAGCCGCCGCCGTGCTCGCCCAGCCGTGACGGTTACGGCTTAAGGCGCTCGGCGAAGAAGGCCATCATCTGATCGAAAGCATCTCGGCTCGGGGTGCCCGGTTGATCGTCGAGATCGCCCGTGACCACCGAGTGGGCCTTCTTCGTATGGCCGCCCGGGTTGCCCGGTGACGAATCAATTTCGATGGCGATGAATCCGTCACCCAACTCACGGCGAAGTGTGTCGAACCGTTCGACGGGCACGATGCTGTCGTGCGTGAAACGCATGCCCAACACTTGGCAACCACCCGCCACACGTTCCTTTACCTTGGCCAAATCAGTTGGGCTCAAACCAACATCGGGCTTGGCCTTTTTACGAATCGGGAGTGGCAACGACGGTTGGCTCAGCACGGGGGCCACCACGTGCCCGTCGGTCATCATGCCCAGTGCGAAACCCCCAGTGAAACACATGCCAATGGCACCCACGCCGGGCCCGCCACATTCGTCGTGGAGCCAGGCGGCTAGTGGTCGCAGCCACTCCATGATCGGCGACGTCGTGCCCGTGGCCCACGTCATGAACTCTCGTGATACGCACCCTTGCGCCATGCTTTTGGCTGCGTAACCGTTCGTCACGTCACGACCCGGCGTGCCGAAAAGTACCGGCATCACGACGGTGAACCCGGCGTCGACAAGTCGATCAGCGAACCCAATCACCTGCGGGTGAATGCCGGGGATCTCCGCGATCACCACAATCCCCGGACCGGTGCCTTTGCGATAAATATTCTTAGTATTTCCCGCATGCGAAAACGGGGACAGCGTCCATGAATCCAATGAGCCTGAGGGGGCCGCAACCTTTGCCATCCAGTGACCCTATTGCACGCCCAACGCGCTACCTTGCTTGGAATGTCGAAACCTTTCCGCTTTGCCCTACAAGCCCACACAGCGACCAGCAAACAAGGTTGGATTGACCAGTGTCGCAAGGCGGAAGATCTCGGCTATTCGACCATTTCAATTCCCGACCATTTCGGCGATCAACTTGCCCCCGTGCCGGCGTTGATGGCGGCCGCAGATTGCACCACGAACCTGCGCGTGGGCACGCTCGTGTTCGACAACGATTACAAGCATCCAGTCGTGTTGGCCAAGGAGTGCGCCACGCTGGATCTACTCAGCGAAGGCCGACTCGAGCTCGGCATCGGTGCCGGCTGGATGATGTCCGACTACGAGCAATCAGGCATCCCATATGATTCCCCCGGGGTGCGAATCGACCGCATGGTCGAAGGTATCAAAGTGATTCGTGGCCTGTTTGCCGAGGGCGAATTCTCCTTCGATGGCAGCCACTACACCATCACAAATATGAACGGAATGCCCAAACCCCTGCAAGTGGGCGGGCCACCGTTTCTCATTGGCGGCGGCGGCAAGCGTGTGTTGCGTATTGCCGGCGCCATGGCCGACATCGTGGGCATCAACGCCAATTTACGGGCCGGCGTGATCGGGCCTGATGCCGGTCAGGATGCCGTGCCATCGAAAGTCGACGAAAAAATGTCGTGGGTTCGCGAAGGTGCTGGCGCTCGTTTCAACGACCTCGAAATTCAGATGCGCGTTCACCTAGTGCATGTCACCGACAACCGGCGCGAGTTCGCTGAAATGTTCGCCAACGGGTTTGGTATAAGTACTGACGATGCCCTCGGCACGCCACTAGCTCTCGTGGGTTCTATCGGGGAAATCATCGAAACAATCATCGAGCGCCGTGATCGTTGGGGCATGAGCTACCTCACGTTCGACAGCTCTTACGCCGATGCTATGGCCCCCGTGGTGGCCGCTCTCAACGGGTTGTAAACACCTTCTCGCCGCCATACCTGCCGGCGGCGTACCCGAGCTAGCCGGTGACGCGTCCTGCACCCACGATATTGCTCCAGTAGTACATGTCGTCGACACGAACGTACGAGCCGCGGTGGGGGGCGTGAATGATCTGGCCGCCGCCGATATACAACGCCACATGGCTGATGCCATCGCCGTAGAAGATCAAGTCACCAGGCTGCAATTCCGACAGTGGAATGTGCGTGGTTTCGTTCCACTGGTCGCCCGTGTAATGCGACAGGCCAACGCCTTGGGAGGCCCAGGCCAACAAGGTCAAGCCCGAACAGTCAACGCCAGAGGTGGACTCGCCACCCCACACGTACGGGACACCGAGCATCTTTTGGGCGAACTCAACCGCGCCCGCCGCGCCGGAATTTTGCGTGATGATCGTGCGCCCTGAGCTTCCAGAATCGCTCGATCCTGACGAGGAGCCTGACGACCCTGACGAACCCGAATCGCTTGAATTAGACGAGCTCGAGCCACTGGAAGAGCTTGACGAGCTTTTCTTGGCTTTAGCGGCAGCTTCACGTGCGACACGGTCAGCTTCTTCTTGCGCAATGCGGGCTCGCTCACGCGCCGCCGCCTCTTCGGCAAGTCGTTTTTGCTCGGCTTCGACAAGTGTGGCGAGTTCGCCGGTGACCTGCGCATGCAACGTCTGTAGCTCGCCGTAAATTCTGTCGGCTTCTGCTTTGAGTGCGGCGGCTTCCTTGGTGCGCTGTTCTTGTTGCGCTTTGGCCTCATCGAGGTGCTTGGTCTTGAGCGCCAAGTCTTCGTTGACGGCGCGCAGGTCGTCGGCAATTTGCCGATGGTCACCTGAAATTATTTCGATATACGTACCGCGGGTAAGTGACTCAGTCGTGATGCCGTTAGTCAGGATCGAACCAGCGGAACTCGACCCGGCAAAAGTGCTCACAGCCCACGCCTTATACCGCTTGGACACTTCGTCGATATTGGCTTGCGAATCGGCGACCGACTTCTGAGCGTCGGCTACTGACTGCTTGTCGTGCTCAAGTTTGATGATGGCGCCGTTGTATTGCTCGTCGAGAGCGCCTACGCGTTCTTCGGCGTCGTGCATACGCTGGGCAATGTCGGCCGCCTGTTGGCGCTTGTCGTCAATCTGGGCTTGATCGCCGTGAGCTATGCCGAGAGACGAGAAAAGAAAAGCCGCGACCAATACGGTAGCTGCGCTCAGGCGGGCCTTGCGCGGCACGCGCTGAATGTCCGATCGAATTCGCATGAAGCAGCCAGGCTACTTGGTAACACAACCGTAATGACAGGGAAAGTGTGAATTAGGCACGTCACCTGGCATTCCAAACGCTACAAACTGCGAATTATTCCCATTCGATGGTGCCGGGTGGCTTCGACGTGATGTCGTATACAACGCGATTGACGCCAGCAACCTCGTTGATAATCCGACTCGACAACTTTTCCAAAAGGTCGTATGGCAATCGAGCCCAATCGGCGGTCATAGCGTCGTCACTGGTAACAGCACGGAGGATGATCGGGTACGCATAAGTGCGTTCGTCGCCCATCACGCCCACCGATCGGATGTCGGGTAGCACCGCGAATGCTTGCCATATCTCGCGTTCAAGGCCCGCCGCTTTAATTTCTTCGCGCACGATGGCGTCAGCTTCCTGAAGGATCGCCACGCGCTCGCGAGTGACTTCGCCAATGATGCGTACACCGAGACCCGGGCCAGGAAAGGGTTGACGCCACACAATCTCATCGGGTAGCCCCAACTCGTGGCCGACCGAGCGCACCTCGTCCTTGAACAAATTTCGCAGCGGCTCCACGAGCTCCAATGTCATGTCGTCGGGCAAGCCACCCACATTGTGATGGCTCTTAATTTTGGCAGCCTTGCCACCCTCGCCACCCGACTCGATCACGTCGGGATACAACGTGCCTTGCACCAAAAATTTGGCCTCACTCAGCCCGCCGGTGTACTTCTCGAAAATGCGAATGAACAGTTCACCAATGGCTTTACGTTTCGTTTCGGGCTCGGTGATGCCTTCGAGCTTGTCAAAGAATTGATCACCGGCATCGACATGAATTAACTCGATGCCCTGATGGCGACGGAAGGTCTCGACCACTTGCTTGCTCTCGCCTTTGCGCATGAGCCCGGTGTCGACGTAGATACAGGTGAGTTGCGCACCCACCGCCTTGTGCACAATGGCCGCCGCCACGCTGGAGTCGACCCCACCGGAGAGGCCGCAAATCACTCGGCCGGTGCCGACCTGTTGGCGGATGTTGGCCACTGCGGTGTCGATGATGGAACCCATTGTCCAACTCGGGGTGAGGCCGGCGATGTGGTAGAGAAAGTTTTCCAGCACGGTTTGGCCACCAGGCGTGTGCGCCACTTCGGGATGAAATTGCACGGCCACGATTTTTTTCTCGAGGTTCTCCATTGCCGCTACCGGTGCGTCAGGCGTCGATGCCGTGATCGTGAAACCGTCGGGGGCGCGGCCGATCGAATCGAAATGGCTCATCCAAACTTGCTGTGATTTTTGGACGAGTACACCAGGCGTCGTGACAGTCATATCGGTGCGCCCGTACTCGCCACGACCAGTACGGCTCACGTCGCCGCCAAGCTGTTGCGCAATCATTTGGCAGCCGTAGCAGATACCCAAAATTGGCACGCCCAGTTCGTAAACGCCCGCATCGATCAGCGGCGAACCATCCGCATGCACAGAGGCCGGGCCCCCAGAAAAAATTAGCGCCGACGGATTCTTCGCCGCGATTGCTTCTGCCGAAATCGAGTGCGGCACGATCTCGGAATACACATGCGCCTCACGCACGCGTCGGGCAATCAGCTGCGCGTACTGAGCGCCAAAATCGACAACAAGTACAGGGCCAGTCATTCGTTCACTTTCGGGGGGATGTTGGGTTACTTGCCGCTCAGCGTTTTCAGCAGCTGCTTGGCCATCGTGGCGTTCATCTCGTACATCGCCTTGCGACCGGCCTTGCGGGCTTCAGTGACCAAGCTGCCACCGGTGACCGACTCGAGTGAGCCCAGCCCGTCGACAAGCGCCTTCTTGGTGGCATCGGTGGCCTGGTAACCCATCTCGGTAAGGCGCTTGACGATGTCGCTTTGCGCAATTGGGCCGGGGGCAGCAGCGGCAATAATCCGCAGCGCGTCCTTGGTCAGCGAAGCGCCTTGCTCGATGAGGTCAGTCGTTTCCTCAACCGTGGCTTCGGGGTTGTCGATGCTCGCCAAATATCGGCGAATCTTACGGAGAATTTCGTCGTGCGTTTCACCTTCAAAATTGAGAGTCGCCATGGCCTGACTCTAGCCGTGCAACGCCATGGTCATCAGGGTTGCGTCAACGAGCCGCTCGGGCGCTTCCCAAGGCACGAAATGGCCACAATTTCGCAAGAGAAACGGGCCGTGGTGTTTGGCAAAAACAGTCGCCGCCATAAGGTCAAATTCGGGGTACAGCACGTGATCGCTGGTGCCGAACAAGATGGTGGTCGGCGTTCGATCGTTGGGTCCGAGCACCGATGCCTCGCTGCGAGCGTCCGCACTAAAGGAGCTTTCGTAGGCTCGGAAACTGGCCCGTAATTTGTCGCCGTCTGCAAAGGGCTGCGTGTGAAAGGCGACCTGCTCGGGAGTGAACGACCCGGGGTGCCCCCAGAAGCGAGAAGTATAAAACGTGGCGATGTACCGCTGCCGTTGGCCCTCGTCGCCGAGCTCTGCGGCCAGTGCATCGGCATCAGTGCCTTGGCGCAGGTAGTAATCCGCGGCTTCTTTGGACGGACGACTGTTGAGTCCAGCCATCTGGGTTTTGAGGTATGGCAACGGCGAGTTAAAGAGCACCATTGACGTCACCCATTCGGGGTAACGCAACGCCAGTTCCTGAATGATCGGACCGCCCAGATCGCCGCCCACCAGCGTCACGTGGTCGTGGCCGAGATGGTCGTGCACGAGGGCGTAAATGTCGCGAGCGTGGGTGGGGACGTCGCCGTATCCATCGAGCCCTATGTCACTTTCGCCGAAACCTCGCAAGTCAGGTGCGATCACCTCACAGGCATGTTCAGCGAGTGGCTCGATGGCCCGCCAGAAAATGCGCTTGGTCTCTGGCCAGCCATGCACCAAGACCACCGGCGAGCCGCCCAGGCCCTCATGGACGTACGCCTGATTGAATTCTCTCGGGGCGCCATGGCGAGTAACAAATCGTGTGATATCGGTGTCGGCGTCGCTCATTTGCGACACAATACGATTCGAGGTTCATCGATTCACATCGGCGACAAAGATCCCGTTCTCTGATCAGTCGAGAATCTTGCCCAGAAGACTAATTCTAGTGATACTATCTTTCATAATACTATTGCACAAACATGTCGGAATGGATTTGGCAATGAATGACGATGTGAGCAAGCAACCGTTTGTCGGGCGAATGGAACAATTCAACGCGCTCGACCGCGAACTTGATCGTATTCGGAACAACAACAGTCACCAGCGTGGCAAAGCCATATTTATGAGCGGGCGACGCCGCATCGGGAAATCTCGCCTGGTAGACGAATTTTGCCGACGCTCAGGGTTACCCTACGTGTTTTTCACCGCATCCCGCCAGGGCGATAACGAAGTCGAACTATTCACCCAGGATGTCGCTGAATCCACGTTGGCCGGGCGAGAAGTGTTCGAAGGGTCACGCCCTCAAACCTGGGAAGCGGCTTTGCGACTGCTGGCCACGGTCCTCGACGACGACACGCCCACGATCGTGGTGATCGACGAATTTCCGTACCTCGTCGAAACCGACCAAACCATCGAGGCAACCTTTCAAAAGAACTGGGATAGGCGACTATCCGCCAAACCAATTTTGCTCATTCTCATCGGCAGCGATCTCGCCATGATGGAAGCGCTCAATACCCACGGGCGGGCACTCTTTCAGCGAGGCATCGACATCATCGTCCCGCCGTTGAGCCCAACAGAAACAGCGAAATTCGTTGGCTCCGCTAGCCCGGCCGACTCGTTCGACGCGCACATCCTCACCGGTGGCCTGCCACTGATTTGTGATGAGTGGCCACGCGGAAATTCGCTTTGGCAATACCTCGAAGACGCCTTGCGCCACCCTACGTCTGCACTCATTGTCAGTGCCGAGCGAGTGTTGCGTGCCGAGTTTCCCAGCGACACCCACGCATACAACGTGCTTGGCGAAATCGGGCACGGCGAGGTCACGTTCTCAAAGATCGCCCGAGCCGGCGGGGGATCAAATGCCGCATCACTCAATCGGTCACTCGATATCCTCACCCGCAAACGAATCGTGTCTCGTGAAGTACCTCTATCGACGCAACCGAGCAAAGAAGCGCGCTACCGAGTCACCGACTCCTATCTGAGGTTTTGGTTGCGATTCATCGGGCCGCACATGCCCGAGATCGAACGCGGCCGAGCCGAGTTGGTACTGGCCAGAATCAAGCGTGATTGGACAACGTGGCGGGGCAAAGCGGTTGAGCCGCTCATGCGTGAAGCGCTGTTACGAATGCCATCTATCGGTGACGCGGCGACGCCGGCGGCAATCGGGGGGTTCTGGACGCGGAGCAACAATCCCGAAGTCGATCTTGTCGGCGCGGATAGGTCGCCGATCGCCGATCACATTGCTTTCGTGGGCTCGATCAAGTGGCTCGAAAACAACCCGATCGAGCAGGCCGACATCAACCAGCTCATCGCCAATGCTCCGAAGATTCCGGGCGTGGATCACTCGACTCGGCTCGTTGCGGTGTCTCGCACGTCGGTGCCAGCTCGCAGTGTGCTCCGCAAAACTCTGACCGTCATCGAGCCAAAGGACCTGTTGAAAGCATGGAAATAGCACCCGGATCCCTAGCCGCTGACGCACGGGCGGCGTTGGTGGCTTGGTCACCACCGTCGGAGTCGCAAGGCCTGCTGCGAAACGAGTTGGTGGCGTTTATCGACTCTCATGATGATGCCATGTGGCGGGCCTGCCCACACGGGCACATCACGGCCAGTGCCATCGTGGTGTCGCACGACCGCTCCCGAGTGTTGCTCACATTGCACCCGAAAATTGGACGGTGGTTGCAGATGGGCGGGCACTGCGAACCGGTCGATGTATCGCTGCGCGAAGCCTCAATGCGTGAGGCCACCGAAGAGAGCGGCATCGCAGATCTCACCATTTCCGATGGGCCGATCGATATCGATATTCATGCGCTGCAGTGCCCGAAAGAGTTCGCCAATCGGCACCTCGACGTGCGCTATTTGTGCATCGCCCCACCCAACGCGGTCGAGGCGATCAGCTCGGAGTCGCTCGACCTCCGGTGGTTCACGCGCAGCGAGCTGCCCGATGACGTCGATGCCACAACAATGCGCCTGATCGACCTCGCACTTCGAGCGTAGTTACGCCGCCGATCGTGTTCTCGCCTAGGTTTCACCCATGACATTTCGCGGATTCCCCGCCGCTGCCATCACGTTTTTCGAACAGCTCGAGGCCGACAACACGCGCACGTTTTGGCACGCCAACAAGTCGACCTACGACACCGCCGTCAAAGAACCATTCGACGCGTTGGCTGAAGCATTGGCAGATGAGTACGGCGTTTTCAAACTGTTCCGCCCATTTCGCGACGCCCGATTCAGCAAGGACAAAACCCCCTACAAAACTCAAGCCGGTTCGTCGGGTGAGACCGAGGGTGGCGCCGCGCTGTACGTCCAAATCTCGGCGAAAGGCCTCTTCGTGGGCACGGGCCATTACATGTTGGCGACCGATCAACTCACCCGTATGCGAGAAGCAATCGCGGCCGCGCACACAGGCGCTGAGCTCGAAACGCTGGTAAGCAACCTCAAGGCGGCGGGGTACGACATCCACTCCGACCCACTCAAAACTGCACCGCGTGGCTACGCGAAAGATCATCCCCGTATCGAATTGTTGCGCTACAAAAGACTCACGGTGGGCAAGGATTTCGGCACGCCAAAATGGCTCCATACGACCAAAGCCGTTGACCAAATTCGCGCCGTGTTCGTGGCCGCCGAGCCACTCAACGCTTGGCTTGATGCACACGTTGGGCCCAGCACACTTCCACCTCCCGATTGGGGACGCGACTAAATGGACGCCGAAGAATTTCGGGCCGCCGGACACCAACTAATTGATTGGATCGCGGCTTATCTGGAGGGCGTCGAACAGTACCCGGTGCTCTCACAAATGCAGCCGGGAGAGGTGCGAGCGGCGTTGCCAGCGAGGCCGCCCACTGGCGTTGAGTCCTGGAGCGACGTGATGACCGACGTCGAAAGTGTGATCGTGCCCGGGCTTACGCATTGGGCACATCCGATGTTCGCGGCCTACTTCCCGGCCAACTCGTCGTACGGCTCGGTCCTCGGCGAAATGTTGGCCACCGGGTTTGGGGTCAATGGCATGTTGTGGGCCACCTCGCCCGCAGCCACCGAAGTCGAGACACTCGTGATGGACTGGATGATCGACTTGCTCGGCCTGCCTGCCTCGTTTTTGTCGCCGGTAGGCGCCGCCGATCGTGGGGTCGACGCGGACACAGCCAAAGGCGGCGGGGTCATCCAGGGCACCGCCAGCGAAGGCGCTTTGTGCGCGCTGTTGGCGGCCCGGGAGCGAGCCAGCGGCGGCACATCGAATCGCACCGGAGCCACGGGGAGGTTCACGGCCTACTGCACGGCGCACTCGCATTCGTCGCTCGAAAAGGCCGCCGGCATTGCGGGCGTTGGGCGCGACATGATTCGGAAAGTCGAATGCGATTCGTCGTTCGCGATGCTGCCCGACGCGCTCGCTGCGGCGATCAATGCCGATCGAGCCGCTGGGTTCACGCCGATTTTTGTGTGCGCCAACGTGGGCTCAACATCTTCGATGGCCATCGACCCGGTGGCCATCATCGCCGATGTGTGCGAGCGTGAAGGTGTGTGGCTGCACGTCGACGCGGCCATGGCGGGCATTGCCGCGCTGTGCCCTGAGTACCGCTACGTCAACAACGGTCTCGACCGTGCCGACTCGTATTCGACCAACCCGCACAAGTGGATGGGCGTCCAATTTGATTGCAGTTTGTTTTGGGTTCGTGATCGTCAAGCACTACTCAATGCACTGTCGATTTTGCCCGAATATCTGAAAACATCGGCGGGCGACGCCGGGCAAGTGATCGACTATCGCGACTGGGGTATCCCATTGGGTCGCCGCTTTCGGGCACTCAAAATGTGGACGGCGTTGCGGCTCGAAGGCGTCGAATCCATGCAAGCAATGATCCGCAACCATGTGACATTCGCGGCGGCGGCGGCCGAGTGGTTTTCTGCCGATGAACGCTTCGAATTCGCCGCGCCAGTGCACTTGAATTTGGTGTGCGTGCGACATGTCAACGGCGACAACGCCACCGACGCACTCATCAACGCTGCCAACAAAACCGGTCGTATTTTGCTCACTCGTACGGTGCTTGACGGGCGCTCGGCGCTGCGGCTCTCGATCGGTACAAGGTCGACCACCGCTGCTCATGCTCGGGCTATGACAGCCCTGTTGGGATCGCTATCTGAACCGGTTCAAAGACGCCCAAGCTGAGACACAACAGTTGGCGCAAAATTCCCGCGGTGGCGCCCCACACCGTGTCACCAAAGAGCTCGAAGAAGTTGATGTCGACGGTAAGTTGCGGGCGCACCCAACGCTCGCTGCGATGCACGCCTTCGCTAGTGAGCTCGTCGAGTGACACATATAAAATGCCGTCCACCTCACCGGGGTTCGGCTTGAGGTTAGTGGGCCGCCCAGGCAGAATGGCCACCTTCGGCACGATGTAACTGGCGCTCGACAACGTCCATCGATGATCGAGTTCACCCACGATCAGTGCCGTCGTCGGGTCCAGGCCGATCTCTTCGTGCGCCTCACGCAACGCGGCTTGATCGGGCGTCTCACCCGGGTCAGTA
>JAYWAI010000201.1:0-5241 GCA_043782545.1 Acidimicrobiia bacterium | reverse complement strand
ACGGTTTGGCCGACGAGCACACGCCGAGCGAACTTGACGAACTGCTTGAGCAGATGCAGCAAATGCAGCAGCAGGGTGAACAAGGTCCTGGTGGCGGCATGGAGGGAATGAGCCCAGAAGAGCTGGCCAAGATGCTCATGAATGCGCTTAAGCAATCCGACCAGGCAATGATGCGGGCCGTGGCCCGCCAATCGGTCATGCGTTACGCAGGCATGGAGCCTGGCCGCCCGGTGGGTGGTACGTACTACCTGTATCGCACGCTGCGAAACCTGGATCTCGACAATGTGCTCGAGCAGCTCATGGAGCAGGCTCGACAAGAGGCAGGTGGCGAACTCACTCCTCTAGAAGAGCGGCTCGAAAATGACGAGTACAAGAGTCGAATCGACCAGCTCAAAAAGGAAGTGGAAGCAGAAATTCGTCGTCGATTAGTGGCCGACCGGGGTGTCGAGGCCATGGCTCGAACGTTACGCAAACCGTTGCCAGAAGACGTTGATTTTATGCACGCTTCTCGCGAAGAAATGGTCTCGTTGCGAAAAGCAATATTCCCGCTGACTCGCAAGCTGGCTGTGCGCCTGGCCCGCAAACGCCGTCACGGCCGCAAGGGGCCGTTGGATTTTCGCAACACCGTGCGCCATTCGTTGAGCTACGGCGGCGTACCTGCGGAACCTAAGTTCAAGTACCCCAAACCTCACAAACCCGAGATATTCGTCGTCGCCGATATTTCTGGCTCGGTGGCAGCGTTTGCTCGATTCACGCTGCACCTCACCTACGCCATTTCCAACCAATTCAGTCGGGTGCGGAGCTTCGTCTTTATTGACGGTGTCGATGAAGTAACACGATTCTTCGAAAACGTGGAGGACATTACCGAGGCAGTGCACCGCGTCAACACGGAAGCCGATGTCATTTGGGTTGATGGCCATTCCGACTACGGTCACGCATTTGAGAAGTTCTGGGAAAACTGGGGAATGCAAATTTCACCAAAGACGACCGTCATGCTCTTGGGTGACGCTCGCAACAACTACCACGCCAGCCAGTCGTGGGTCATAAAGGAAATGCGCAAGAGAGCCCGTCACGTCTATTGGCTCAACCCTGAACCAAAGAGCTATTGGGACACAGGCGACTCGATTCTGTCGGAATACGCGATGCATTGCGACGGCGTTTTCGAATGCCGAAATCTGCGTCAATTGGAGAAGTTCGTTGACAACCTCGCCTGATTCGCAGACTCACCTTGTGCTAGTTCGCCATGGTGAGAGCAACGTCATGGAGAAGGGAATTGTGGGCGGCCTGAAAAGTTGTACCGGCCTCGATGACCTTGGTCGTGCCCAAGCAGCAGCGTTGCGCGATCGGTGGATCGCTGCAGGAGAGATGCTGCACGCATCTGCATTGTATTCGAGCACGTATCCACGGGCGATCGAAACGGCCGAAATCCTTCGGACATCAATTGGTTCTGGCGATCTAACGATCGCCATTTCCCCAGTTTTTTGCGAGTTAGACCCCGGCGATGCCGACGGAATGAATTGGAAAGAAGCGGCTGAAAAGTTCAACGCATACGGCGATGCGTGGGATCCGTTCATTCCCTGGGCAACCAATGCAGAGTCGTGGGCCTCGTTCTCTGATCGAGTAGCGCACGCTCTGGTGGCGTGCGCCGACAGGCATCAAGGCGAGACCGTGGTGATTGCCTGCCACGGCGGTGTAGTGGACGCTGCTTTCCGGCATTGCTTACGGCTCGGAATTACCGGGCAATACGATCTATGGACACTGAATACGTCAATCTCTGAATTCCGGCACGATCCTGCGCAACGCCGTTGGACGTTGGCCCGCTACAACGATCACGCTCACCTAGTCGGCGATTTGTTGCAGAGATAGACGCCGATTTTGGGTTGCCAAAGAATCGTGACAGGGGTAAGGTGAAATTCGCGACTCTGAGCGGTGTTTCGCGTCAGTAAGCGCACGTTGCCGCTATGGCATTAACCGAAAGAGGACACAATGGGTCTGTTGGACAAAGCAAAAGATTTGGCCGAAAAGGCTACCGATGCAGTCAAAGATGTCGCTGGCAAGATCGACGACAAAGCTGAAGAACTGGCCAAGAAGGACGGCATCATCGGTAAAGTCGCCGGTCAGGCTCACTCGGTCCTCGACAAAATTGACGGCGATGACGCCTCAGGCGAACCAACCGCCTAAGCGAATTTCTGCGCAGAATCGGCCCGCTGGTATTACACCAGCGGGCCAGTTCTATTTTTCGAGCGAAGCGAGGCTATTGGCGCAGCAATTCGGCGACTCGAAACGCGAGATCGAGCGATTGTTTGCCGTTAAGGCGTGGATCGCACATGGTTTCGTATCGATCGCCGAGATGGTGGTCCATGATTTCATCGCCGCCGCCGAGACACTCGGTCACGTCGTCACCGGTGAGTTCGACGTGCACGCCGCCCGGCCAAGTGCCTTGATCCCTATGTGCTTCGAAGAATCCGCAAATCTCGTCAATGACGTGATCAAGGTGGCGAGTTTTGTGGCCGGAGCTGGCGGTATAGGTGTTGCCGTGCATTGGGTCGCACGCCCACACGACTGGGTGTCCAGCATCTGTGACCGCCCGCAAAATCGGCGAAAGCCCCGCTCGAATATTCGATGCCCCCATCCGGCTAATCAAGGTCAAACGACCTGGGATGCGCTCGGGGTTGAGTGCCTCGCAAAGAGCGATCGCATCGGCTGGCGTGGTCGAATTTCCAATCTTGCAGCCAACCGGGTTGTGAATCCCTCGGAAGAATTCGAGATGGGCGCCATCGAGCCTTCTCGTGCGCTCGCCGATCCACACCATATGTGCGCTGCAGTCGTACCAGTCTCCGCTGAGTGAATCTCTTCGGGTGAGCGCCTCTTCGTACCCCAGTATGAGGGCTTCGTGGCTCGTATAGAAATCGACTTGATGGAGCTGGTGCTCATTTGCCAGATCGATCCCGCACGCCTCCATAAAGCGCAGTGCACGTTCGATCTCGGCCGCCACAGCCCCGTATCGTTGCCCCTCTGGCGAAGCCGCCACAAACTCCTGGTTCCAGGCCGAAACGCGGGCGAGGTCGGCAAACCCGCCTTTGGTGAAGGCGCGAACAAGGTTGAGTGTCGATGCCGATTGGTGGTAGGCCTGGACAAGGCGAGCGGGGTCTGGGGTCCGGGCCTGAGCGTCGAAGGCAACATCGTTGACGATGTGTCCGCGGAAACTTGGCAACTCGACGCCGTTGATTGTTTCCGTGTCAGCAGATCGCGGTTTGGCGAATTGGCCAGCGACCCGACCAACTTTGATGGTTGGGACGCCCGACGAGTAGGTGAGCACAACGGCCATTTGCAAAATGACCCGCAACTTTTCGCGAATCGTGACGGCGTTAAAACTGTCGAATGACTCTGCACAATCGCCAGCTTGTAGTAGAAACGCCTTCCCGTTGGCTACGTGCCCAAGTGCTTCGGTAAGTGAGCGGGCCTCGCCAGCGAATACCAGGGGCGGCATAGCGGAAATCTGGTTGAGTGATCGCTTGAGTAGTTCCTCATCGGGCCAATTTGGCTGCTGGTCGGCCTGAAAATTGCGCCAAGATTCCGGGGTCCATTGTCGAGCATCCATTTGGGCCAGGTTACCGGGCCGAGTCGGCCCGAATCGAAGGAGATTGCATAGAGACCCGTCCGACGCGTCGTCTTGTCATCTCGGCGGGTGCAGGGTACCTGTCATGCGGCCAAGATTCGTTCAGCATCGCCTCGGAGGTGATCGACGGCTCGAGCTACGAGTCGGCGTGCCGCTTCGGCGGTCACTCCGAGATCTTCGCCAACTTCGCGAAAGCTTCTCGACTGTCCATCGAGCAAACCAAACCGCCGCTCAATGGCGGTGCGAGCCCGCAAATCTAGCGTGCTCAATAGCTCGTTCATGAGGGATGCGTCCACGGCGCGTACGATGGCGTCTTCTGGGCTCATGCCATCGTCAGGCACAAAGTCACCGACAGAGGCATCAGAATCGTCCCCGATTCGACGATCGAGAGAACCAACCGATGAGATCCGGTGCAGTTCAGCAAATTCGGGGGTGAGCATGTCAGCGTCACCGTTGTTGTATCGCAACGCGCTGCGCAGCTCGGCCGATTTTTCGCCGGGGATGCGCACCATGCTGGCTTTCTGATCCAACGCTCTACCGATTGATTGACGGATCCAAAATGTCGCGTAGGTGGAAAACTTGAAGCCCTTGCGCCAGTCAAATTTGTCGACCGCGTGCTCGAGCCCGATGTTGCCTTCCTGGATGAGGTCGCCAAGTTCCATGCCTTGAGGAAGTGGATACCGTCGAGCGATCGAGACAACGAGTCGAAGGTTTGCTTTGATAAAACGTTCTTTAGACGCGGCGCCCTGCCGGATCTGTCGTTTAACGGCCAGGCTGTTGTCGCCGTTGGCCTTGGCAATAAGGGCTTCGTGTCCCTTTTCAATGAGCTGAGAAAGCTCGCGCTCTTCAGTTGCGTTCAAAAGGGGCTCTTGGCCGATTTCGTTGAGATAGATGGTCATTGTGTCTGTCATAGCGAGGCCGTTAACCGGCGTATTTCCGGATCTATTCCATTGGGCAGTATGACAAATGTCACGACGTCCAATTCACTGGTCGGCGTCGTAGACTTCGTTCGTGCAAAATTCCGTTACAAGGGGCCCGTCCCTGGACCAACCGGACCGCATTGGGATCTTTGGCGGAACATTTGATCCAATTCACGTTGGTCACCTCATCGTGGCCGCTCAAGTCAAACAAACACTTCAACTATCGACGATTCTGTTTGTGGTGGCCGGTGAACCTTGGCAAAAAAGTCCCAAGCGGGCGGTCACTCCTGCGACTATTCGGTTTGCCATGGTGCAAGCAGCGACTCAGTCGCATTCGTGGATGATTCCGAGTCGAATCGAAGTGGATCGTGTCGGCCCGAGTTATATGGTCGACACGTTGGGAGCACTCGGCGTGGGATCCGATTCGGAATTTGTTCTGATCGTCGGTGCCGATACGGCCAACGATCTCGGCACCTGGCACGAGCCGGAACGACTGGCGTCGTTGTGCTCGCTGGCCGTGGTAGGGCGTCCCGGCTTTGATCGTGACACCGTGCCGACATATTTTCGAAAACAATTCGTAAAAACGACGCAGATGGATGTGTCGTCCGAGAGCATCCGAAGCAGAGTAGCGAGTGGCTGCACGATCGAATTTCTTGTTACCGAGGAAGTCATCCGCATCGTGGACGACAACCACCTCTATCG
>JAYWAI010000200.1:0-5250 GCA_043782545.1 Acidimicrobiia bacterium | reverse complement strand
TCAGCGCCGAGCCGAGGCGAATCGCCAGTTCTACTGATTGCTCGTTGAGCACCGGCAGCGAGCCGGGGAGCGCCAAACATACGGGGCAAGTGTTGGTGTTTGGCTCGTCGCCAAAGCGGTTGGCGCACGAGCAAAACAGCTTGGTAACGGTGGCCAATTCGACGTGGCATTCCAGGCCAATGATCATTTCCCAGCCGTCAGGAAGTAAGTCACTCATTTAGTTCATTCCTCCTGCGGCGGTGATACCAGAGATCCCGACGGGCGGAACGCCGACCGCGTTTTCCAATGCTTGCGCCACCCGAAACAGGGTCGGCTCGCTCAGCGCCGGGCCGAGCAATTGCACGCCCACCGGCATGTTGTGAGCGCCGTTGCCGAACGGCACGCTCATGCCGGGATGCCCGGCCAGGTTGCTCGGAATGGTGCACACGTCGGCCAAATACATGGCGAGCGGGTTGTCACCTTTGGCCCCGAATTGCCACGCCACCGACGGCGAGGTGGGCGTTACCAACACATCGACTTTGGCGTAAGCAGCGGCGAATTCGCGGGTAATCAGCGTCCGTACGCGTTGGGCCTTGCCGTAGTACGCGTCGTAATACCCGGCCGACAGGGCGTAGGTGCCCAACATGATGCGTCGCTTGACCTCTGCACCGAAACCCGCACTTCGGGTGGCGGTCATCATCGCCGTGGTGTCGGCACCATCAACTCGTAGGCCGTAACGCACGCCGTCATAGCGAGCCAGATTGCTGGATGCTTCGGCTGGCGCAATCAGGTAATACGCCGACAGGCCATACATCGTGGCGGGCACCGAAACACTTTCGACGGTCGCCCCAGCGGCCCGAAGCGCATCAAGCGCGGCGTGCACTCGTTCGAGCACATCGGCGTCCATGTTCTCCATCAACTCGGCCACGACGCCAACGCGCAAGCTAGCCACGCCGTCGTGCAACGTTGTTGAAACTGGCGTCCAGGCGTCGGGAATCGAGGTGGAGTCACGAGGGTCGCGCCCGGCAATTACGTCGAGCACGGCAGCCGAATCGGCCACCGTGCGAGAGAACGGGCCGATCTGATCCAAGCTCGATGCGAAGGCCACTAGCCCGTAACGGCTCACCGCTCCATACGTGGGTTTCACGCCCACCACGCCACACAACGAGGCGGGTTGGCGGATCGATCCGCCGGTGTCGGAGCCGAGTGAAATCGGCGCGAAATCGGCGGCCACGGCGGCCGCGCTGCCGCCGCTGGAGCCGCCGGGTACTCGGGACACATCGTGCGGGTTGCGAGTTGGGCCGAACGCCGAATTTTCAGTGGAGGAACCCATGGCGAATTCGTCGAGGTTGCACTTGCCAATCACAATCGCGCCGGCATCGATCAATCGGTCGACCACGGTGGCGTTGTACGGCGGCTTCCAGCCCTCAAGAATCCTTGAGGAACAGGTGGTGTCAACGCCCGTCGTACACATGTTGTCCTTCAGTGCCAGCGGCACTCCGACCAACGGGCCAACGGCTTCCCCGGCCGCCACTCGAGCGTCGATCGCGTCGGCGGCTGCGAGTGCCGCATCGCCAGTGATGGTGTTGAACGCGTGAATATCGGCTTCGCGTTCGGCAATTCGAGCCAACGATGCCTCGATGATCGAACGAGCGCTGGTAGAACCTGATCGAACGCGGGTTGCGATTTCTAAGGCGGTGAGCGAGCTCATGGCGCTTCTCCCAAGATGGCCGGCACCATGAATTTGTTGTCGTGAGTGGCTGGCGCAACGGCGAGCACTGCGGCTCGCACGTCGGTGGCCACCTCTACATCGGCTCGGAACACGTTCACCAGCGGGAGCGGGTGCGTCATGGCGGGCACGTCGGCGAGGTCGAGCGCTTCGACATCGGCGGCGTGAGCCAGGATGCCACCGAGCTGTTCGGTAAAGGCGGAAAGTTCTTCTGGACTCAAACTCAAGCGGGCCAATTTGGCCACGTGAGCGACGTCATCTTCGGTTAATCGTGCAGACACTCCCCCATCCTAAGCGGTCAGGTGCGACACTACGGAGGTGAGTTTCGGGTTACCCATCGACGACGTGTTGGGCCAAGTAGCCGACGATTTGGCCCAACAGCCCAACGTGGTGCTTGTCGCCCCACCAGGCTCCGGTAAGACGACAGTGGTGCCCCTTCACCTCACAGCACAGCCGTGGTGCACTGGCAAAATTCTGATGCTGGAGCCGCGCCGGTTGGCCACTCGGGCCGCGGCGCAACGCATGGCAGCGACGCTTGGCGAACCAATCGGCAAACAGATGGGGTACCGCATGCGCGGCGACTCACGGGCCGGGGCGCGCATCGAAGTGATCACCGAGGGCGTGTTGACTCGCATGTTGCACAGCGACCCAACGCTCGATGGCGTGAGCGTGGTTATTTTCGACGAGTTCCACGAACGGAATTTGCACGGCGATGTGGGGCTCGCGCTCACGCTCGACGTTCAAGGGCAACTGCGACCAGATCTTCGCGTTGTGGTGATGTCGGCCACGATCGACAGCGCTGCGGTGGCGGGCGTTCTGGGGACGCCGGCACGACCGGTACCCGTGGTCGAAGGGGCCGGACGCACCTTTCCGGTGAGCATCATGTACTCGCCTCCCGGCAAGCCATCCGAGCCGTGGCACGTGAGTTTGGCCCGGTGTATCCAGGCAGCGGTGCGCGACAATCCACACGGCGACGTGTTGGTTTTTTGCCCCGGCAGTCCAGAGATTCATCGCGTGGCCCGACAGATCAACCTGCCGACGAACGTAGACGTTCATCACCTTTTCGGCACGCAAGATCGACGGGCCCAAGATGCCGCGCTGAGCCCGGCGGCTCTCGGCAGACGCAACGTGATTCTCGCCACCGCAGTGGCCGAAACATCGCTCACGTTGCCCAACATTCGCGTTGTGATCGACGGTGGCTTGAGCCGCGTCGGGTCGTTCGATCAACGTCGAGGCATGAACCGTCTCGACACAGTGCGCGTCACCCAAGCCTCCGCCGATCAGCGCGCCGGCCGCGCCGGCCGTACCGCGCCCGGCGTTTGTTACCGGATGTGGCCATCGGGTGATCGACTCGTGGCCGCGCCGGAGCCAGAAATCGCTCACGCCGATCTCACCGGTTTGGCGATCGATTTGGCCCGGTGGGGCACCCCGGCCAGCGGGTTGCGCTGGCTCACCCCGCCGCCCTCGATGGCGCTTGAGGCAGCGCACGAACTGCTGCGAGAGCTTGACGCGCTCGACAACACCGGGCAGCTAACGTCCCATGGCGAGGCGCTATCTGAGATGCCGATGCACCCTCGTTTGGCCCACATGTTGGTGGTCGCCACCGAGCTTGGCCTCAGCGCTATAGCGCAACAAATCATTGACGTGCTCGACAGTCGCTCCACGGATACGGCCGCGCTTCCCCGTCATGCATCGACCGGTATTTGCCTCGCGCTGGCATACCCAGAACGCGTGGCAAAAATTCGTGACGGTTCCTCGCATCGGTACTTGTTGCGCAACGGAACCGGTGCCGAGCTCGGCCCTGATGCCGACCATCGTGGTGCCACCTATCTCGCCATTGCCGACGCCGCGGTCCACAACGGCGTGTCACGAATTTTTGAATGCGCGCCCATATCCCTGACCGATCTGACAGCCATCGCCGGGACACAATTCGCCACCAATGGCGTGGTGGCATGGGACCGGGCAATCGGCGATATTCGAGCCCAACGCGTCACGACGTTAGGCGCCATCACGATTGCCTCGGAG
Organism: Acidimicrobiia bacterium; assembly: GCA_043782545.1. Classification (GTDB taxonomy): domain Bacteria; phylum Actinomycetota; class Acidimicrobiia; order Acidimicrobiales; family JBBRKR01; genus JBBRKR01. The sequence continues at coordinate 1,517 of JAYWAI010000200.1, read as the reverse complement.
CCCATCGAACGCGCCGACTGCACCAACGCACTACTCGACGGAGTGCGGGCCGAAGGCCTCAGCTTGTTGCCACTGGGCGAAGCCGCTCAGGAATGGCGGCACCGCGTCCAATTCCTACATGACACCATCGGCGAGCCCTATCCCACCGTCGACGACGAAGCGGTCATCGAGCGCCTCGACGAGTGGCTCGCACCTGCCCTGGCTGGCGTGCGGTCACGCCGACAACTGCAACACGTCGACACCTTGAGCGCGTTGAAATCGTTGCTCGACTGGTCGACCAACGCCGCGATTGATCGCCTTGCGCCAACCAGCATCACCGTGCCGTCCGGATCGTCGCAGATGATCGACTATGCGTCGGGACGCCCACAGGTACACGTGAAATTGCAGGAGATGTTTGGCTTGGCCGCCACGCCGCTGGTAGCCGCCGGGAGAGTACCGATCACGCTACATCTGCTCTCGCCGGCCCGGCGGCCGATCGCGGTAACGGCCGACCTGGCGTCGTTTTGGGCCGGTCCGTACCAAGAAATTCGCAAGGAACTTCGCGGCCGGTACCCCCGCCACCCGTGGCCCGACGACCCCCTCACTGCACCCGCCACCGCCCGGCTCAAACCCCGGCGCTAGTAGCTGAAGGTGGTCGCCGCTTCGTCGCCGATCCACTCCCACATCGGCACCGTGCCCCCAACTTTTGCGCCGCTGATCAACGTATCGGGATCGAGTTGTTTCGAGTTGAAACAGATCGGGCACACCAAGAAGATGCCTCCTGCGGCTACGTAGCGGTTGACCAAATCGGCGATCGGCGGACACCCCTCGCACGCGGTGCCAATCGCTACGCCCTTCGTCACAAGGCGCACTGCTTCTTTAGTCAAAAACATCAACGTTGGGCGTCCCGACTCTGCGGCTCCGACGGCCACCAGAAATGCCACGGTCACCTTCTCGGAATCCTCGAGCCCCGTCGTCAAGCTCACTACTGCTTTGTTGCTCATTGCCTTCTCCTTTGTTGGAATGAGTTCATCATGGTCTCAATTGGTCAAGTCGTCTAGTACAGAATCTGTATCAACTCGATGGGCGCACGATACATTTCGACTATGCCCACTTACAGCCAGTTCTGCCCAGTCGCCAAGACGGCCGCGATCCTCGGAGAACGCTGGACCCCGCTCATCGTTCGTGAACTTCTCTGCGGCAGCACGCGATTTAGCGAGATCCAACGCGGCGTGCCGCTGATTTCGCCAAGCCTGTTGGCCAAGCGATTGCGCCAACTCGAAACGGCGGGGGTCCTCGTCCACAACCCCGCTGATCGGGGCTCGGACTATGTATTGACTCAAGCAGGGCTCGACCTATACCCAATCGTAGAAGCAATGGGCGCATGGGGTCAGCGATGGGCTCGCAGCAAGTACACGCCTGACGAACTCGACCCTGCGTTTCTGATGTGGGACATGCACAGAATGTTGACCGCTGACGGATTGGCCGAATCGCGCACCGTGATCGAATTCAAGTTTCGTGCGGCGCCGTCGGGAAAG
>JAYWAI010000199.1:0-13989 GCA_043782545.1 Acidimicrobiia bacterium | reverse complement strand
ACAATTCGGGAAATCGCTCTGCACGCCGACGTCTATGTGGCAGAAGTCGATCGCCACGGATTGCCGCTCAACTTGGGTCGGGTCGCCCGTACCGCGGGAAAATTTCAGCGGTTAGCGCTCCGAACGGTGTATGACCGGTGCGCTGTGCTCGACTGCAACGTCCGGTTCGACAATTGCCAACCGCACCACATCGATCATTTCGAACATGGTGGCGCCACCGATCTCGGCAATCTGATCCCGCTTTGTTCGAGGCATCACCACCGCATTCACGACGACGGTTGGCACATCGACATCGATGATCGGCGACGGTGCACGGTCACTCTCCCCAACAACACTCGAATGTGTTCGCCTCCCAAAATTCCTTGGGCCAGCTAGATGGCAGCGCGTACGGATTGTTATCTTCCCCCGGTGACTATTTCATCGGTAGGACTTATCGGCAGCGGCATCATGGGTTCGGGTATCGCAGAGGTGGCAGCTAAGGCAGGATTCGACGTCGTGTTGCGGAGCCGTCAGCTTGAGGCGGCGCAGGCAATGAAGACAGCCTTGGCGAAGTCCCTTAGCAAGCAGGTCGAGCGCGGCAAGCTCGACCAAGCAACAGCCGACGCAACGTTGGCACGGGTCAGCGTCACGGCCGACTTGGCCGATCTCGCCGATTGCGACTTGATCATCGAGTCGGTCGTCGAAGATATTGCCGTGAAGACGGCGCTCTTCGCCGAGCTCGACGCGGTCGCGAAAGCGGGGGCAATTTTGGCTTCAAATACATCGACATTGTCGATCAACGACATGGCACTTGTCACCTCACGCCCCGAGGCAGTGTGTGGCGTCCATTTCTTCAACCCCGCTCCCGCCATGGCGCTCGTGGAGATTGTACGTTCAATGACCAGCAGCGACGCCACCATCGAAGCCGCCCGAGCCTTTGCGGTCGCGTGCGGCAAAGACGCCGTCGACGTGCTTGATAAGCCCGGCTTCATCGTCAACGCATTGCTCTTTCCCTTCCTCAACAACGCGGTGCGCATCTTCGAGGAAGGCCGAGCCTCGATTGCCGATATCGACACGGCAATGCGCGGCGGCTGCAACTTCCCACTCGGTCCATTCGCATTGCTCGACCTCGTTGGCCTCGATACCAGCCTGAGCATCTTGAAAGCGCTCGGCGAAACAGCTGCGGCAAGCATCGTGACGATGGTCGCCGACGGCAAGTTGGGTCGCAAATCTGGCGAAGGGTTTTTCACCTACAGGAAGTGACTGCCAACAGTGACCACCAACAATGACCACCAATATGTGACCACCAACAATGACCACCAACAATGACCACCAACAATGACCACCAATATGTGACCACGAACGTCGGGGCGCTTCGGCAATACTTCCCAAATGCCAGTCGAGCCACGGCCCACTACCTGGGCGTTGCGCCGACCGCACCCGAGCGAGAGCGATTTTTTGGGCGTCGGCGCCGACCTCGAACCGGGCACGATCCTGGCCGCGTACCGGCTCGGTATTTTCCCGATGCACGTACCCAGAGGCAAGCTCGGCTGGTGGTCGCCCGACCCCCGGGGAGTGCTGCCGCTCAACGAGTTACGCATCTCCAAGTCGTTGCGCCAAGCGTGCAAGAAATTCGAAATCCGAGTCGACCGGGCCTTCGAAGAAGTGATGGTTCGCTGTGCCGACACCCGCACAGAAGGCAATTGGATCAACGCCCAAATCATTGCCGCGTACACCCGTTTGCATCATCTCGGGTGGGCGCACAGCGTTGAAGCATGGACGCCTGACGGGAGGCTTGCCGGAGGTCTCTATGGCCTAGCGATTGGCGGCATGTTTGCTGGCGAGTCGATGTTTCACCTCGAGCGCGACGCTTCAAAAGTGGCCACCGTGGGGCTCGTCAATTTGTTGCAGGCCGGGGGCTCAACCCTGCTTGACGTGCAATGGTCGACCGAGCATTTGGCCTCATTGGGCGTCATCGAACTACCACGAACTGAGTATCTTCAACGGGTAACCGAAGCAGTAGCGCTGCCGCAAAATCCGTTCTTCGACGGCGGGTAGCCGGCAGCCATTCGGTGGGTAGCCGCCCCGCCTCGACGTGGCAGAATCGAAACCGTTCGGTTCACGAGTGCCCGCTCTGAGACAATGGAGCCATGTTGACGGTGACAATGCCATGTTGACGGTGACAAATCTGCGAGTCGAGACCGGGCCTACTGTCCTCGTCGACAACGCCAACTTCGCCGTTCGGGCCAAAGACAAGGTGGGCCTCGTCGGCCGTAACGGCGCCGGCAAGACCAGTTTGCTCACCACCATTGCCGGTCTGCGGGAAGCAAAGTCGGGCACAATCAAGTTTGAAGGCGGCGTTGGTTATCTCCCGCAAGACCCCAAAGTTGACGAAGGCGCCGAGCAACGCCAAGCGGTCACGCATATCCTGAGCGGTCGCGGCCTCGATGAATCCATGGTGCGAATCGAGAAGTTGCGCATTGCGTTGGAGGAAGACGCCAGCGATCGCAACATCAATCGCTATTCGCGGGCACTCGACGATTTTGAGCTCAAAGGTGGGTACGCAGCCGAGAGCGAAGCCCGCAAGATTGCCGCCGGGTTGGGCCTCAAAGCCGACCGCCTCGATCTCCCCCTCACGGTGTTGTCGGGCGGCGAGCGACGTCGGGTGGAATTGAGCCGAATTTTATTCGCGGGCAGCGATGTGCTGCTGCTCGACGAACCCACCAACCATCTCGACCTCGACGCCAAAGAATGGTTGCTGCAGTACCTACGCGAATATCGCGGCGCGCTGCTCGTTATCTCGCACGATCTCGAGTTGCTCGACGAGGCCATTACCCGAGTGATCCATCTCGACCGCGCCTTTGAAACTTCGGTCGGCGAGATCGTGGAATACAAGGGCACCTATACGCAATACATCACGGCACGAGCCGCCGATGAGGAACGCCAACTCAAAGTTGCCACGTTGCAGCAGCGCGAGATCGATCGCCTGCAAACGCTCGTCAATCGCTTCGGAGCTAAGGCCAGTAAGGCTTCCATGGCCCACAGCCTCGAGAAACGCATTGCGCGCATCGAAGGCGACAAGGTCGAAGCCAACGACAAATCACGCGCCCTTCAAGTGACCTTTCCCACCCCCCCGCACTCCGGTAAAGTCACCGTCGAAATCAAAGGCCTCACCAAGAGTTACGGTGGCCCACCGATTTTCAAAGACGTGTCTTTTGATCTTGGCCGGGGTGATCGCATCTTCGTGATGGGTCTCAACGGCGCTGGCAAAACATCGCTGCTCAGAATTTTGGCGGGGCAGACGCAGTCAGATGCAGGTGACATCCGGTGGGGCCACGACGTTTGCCCGGGCTACTACGCCCAGGAACATGAAACTCTGGACGGCGACAAATCGTTGCTCGACAACATGCGCGAAATGGCGTCCCTGACCGATACCGAATCGCGCGGGCTCTTGGGCATGTTTGGCCTGTCAGGCGACAAAGCGTTCCAGGACGCCGGGTCACTCAGCGGTGGCGAGAAAACAAAGCTGGCGTTGGCCCAATTGGTCGGCGGGCGGCACAACTTATTGCTACTCGACGAGCCCACCAACAACCTGGACCCCTCAAGCCGTACCGGTATCGCCAACGCACTCAAGCGCTGGCCGGGGAGCATGATTTTGGTGTCGCACGATCCCGAGTTCGTGACTGCGTTACAGCCCCAAAAAGTGCTGCTTATGCCGGAGGGCCAACTCGACTATTGGAACGACGAATACCTGGAACTTGTCAGCATGTCGTGAGATGATCACGCCGTGGACAACTACCGCGGGTTGAAGTCGCTTCATGTATCAATCGAAACGGGTGTCGCCCGGGTCACCATCGATAACGGCCCCATCAACCTCATCGACCTGACCCTATTCACCGAGCTGGCGCGGCTCGCCCCACTATTGGCGAACGATGACGCCGTGCGCGTCGTCATTTTGCGGAGCGCTAATCCCGAGTTTTTCATCGCCCACTTCGATGTCACCCTGATCCAAATGTTGCCCCGTGATGCGGGCACGCCCAACGAAATCAACAGCTATCACGCCATGTGCGAGCAATTTCGCGTCATGCCCAAACCTACGATTGCGCTCATCGAAGGTCGTGTTGGGGGAGGCGGTAGCGAGTTGGCGCTGAGTTGCGACATGCGGTTCGCGGCCATTGGACGCGCAATATTCAGTCAACCCGAAGTCGCTCTTGGCATACTGCCCGGCGGCTCAGGGACAGTGCGGCTAAGTCGATTGGCTGGCCGCAGCCGGGCCATGGAAATCATCCTCGGCTGCGCGGATTTCGATGCCGTCACGGCGGCCGAATATGGCTGGGTGAACCGAGCGCTACCCGAAAAAGACATCGAGCAATTTGTGCGTAACCTCGCCAACCGCATGAGCGCCATGCCCGTGCACGCGGTGCGCGCCGCCAAAGCTGCAGTCCTGCGAGCTGAAGGCGACCTCGCTGATGACCTCAACGCCGAGGCCGGCGCGTTTAATCGCACGCTGGCCAACGACGATGCACAATTGCTCCTGCAAAAATTCCTGAGGCTCGGCGGCCAAACTCCGGAAGGCGAACGCCGCCTCGGCGACCTGGTTGAGCTACTTGGTCGCCCTGGGTAAATCGAATAGCCAACCAACCAACCAACCAACCAACCCACCACGCTTCGCGTTGCGCTTGATCGCCGACGAGCCGCGGTACCGTCACGGCGCATGGTGAGCTTGTTCGTCATCGTCGACAAACAGCAGGCACGTCGTTACGTTCGACAGGCTCGCTCAAGTGCACGCCCTAGCCCCACCGTCGGTTCGTCGCCTGCGGCAACAAATGTGGCAGTGTGTCCAAATGCGAAGAGCGATCACTTTGGTGGCGGTTTGTGCAATAGCGGTGACGTCGTGCACGAGCGGGACGGTCAGTAACACAACCGGCACAACAAGAAATATTTTCATGGAGCCAACGACCACGTCGACGGCCCCACAAACAACCACAACCACGAAACTTCCGCTCGGGCAGTTTCATCCCAAAAAGCCAAAATGGAAAACCTGCACGCTCAACCCCGATTTTGATTGCGCGTCGATCGCAGTGCCGCTGGACTACACCGACCTCAAAGGCGACACCATCAACTTGGCGATAACGCGCAAAGTTGCCGCCGACAAGTCCAAGCGCATCGGCAGCCTCATCGTCAACCCTGGCGGCCCGGGCGGCTCCGGTATCGAAGCCGTCAACGGTTTGGCCTACGAACTTCCCGCTGAGATCACCGACGCCTTCGACCTCGTGGGGTTCGACCCGCGCGGAGTGGGCGAGAGTGACGCCATTGAATGCATTACCAACAAGGACGCCTACTTCGCCCAATGGGTCGACGACACTGATCCTGCCTCAGTTCAAAAAGGTTTTGACGCCAACCGCAAGATCAACGAAGAGTGCGCTGGAAACAACGCAAAATTGTTGCGCCATCTGTCGACGTACGAGTCAGCCCAAGACCTCGACGTCCTTCGCGAAGCGGTCGGCGACAAGAAGATCACCTACCTCGGATTCAGCTACGGCACAAGGCTCGGGGGGGTGTATGCCGAACTCTTCCCCGACAACATCCGAGCCATGGTGCTTGATGGTGCCGTCGATCCAAATAGCGCGGCCGACGCGTCAGCGGGCAACGGCAGCGCGGCCGGCGACTCCAGCACAACAACCAAAGTTGGCGACACGACCACCACCACGATCGATCCCAATTTGCAACAGTTCGACGCCGCGTTCGCCGACTTCGCCACCGCATGTGACAAAGATCCGAAATGTCTCGCCCACGCTGGCGCAAAAAAGATGCTCGACAACATCAAAACGGCGTCCCTAGCCAAGCCGCTCACCGTCACCGGAACCGGCAACAAGGGTCGCTCTGCCACACGAGGAATCGTCGAGACGGGGGTCAATCAAGCGTTGTACTCCCAAGATTTGTGGCCGGCGCTGGGCCTCGCTCTAGCCGACGCCGACAAAGGTGACGGCACCATGCTCCTCGCCCTGGCCGACGCCTACGCCGGCCGCAAACCCGATGGCAAATACGCCAACCTGATCGACGCGTTCAACGCCATCAACTGCGCAGATAGTCCCGAACGACCGATTCAAGCTGACATCGACGCGGCGATCAAAAAGATCTCAAAAGACACGCCCGCAGACCTCCCGAAAGGGACTGATTGCGTGGGTCTGCCCATAGCGCCATTTCCGCTCCCAGATATTGCGGCCAGGTTGACTGTGCCCGTGCTCGTGGTTGGCACAGTTGGCGACCCCGCAACCCCCTACGCCAATACCGAAAAGCTGGCCAAAGCTCTCACGTCTGGCGTGGTCATCACATGGGAAGGCGAGGGCCACACCGCCTTCCCCAAGACCGACTGCATCACCAACGTGGTGTCGAAATACCTCGTGAGTCTGACAGTGCCCGCAACCGACCCCGATTGCCCGTCTAACACGGTTGTGCCCGGCGATCCATCGTCGTCGTCGACGACAGCCGGGAATGTCACCGCCGATGCCCGATCACCGTTCCAGGTCGACCGTAAGCAAATCAGCGACACATTTGTGTCAGCTTTTGTTTCGCAAGGCGCCACCGATGTGCAAGCCCAATGCGTTGCCGAAAAACTCGTGGCCGCGTACGACGACATGGCAATCATTCGGATTACCGCCAACATCGTGCCGGACGGATTCTCACAGACTGCTCAAAAGATCATCGTGGGTTGTGTGACCGGCTAGTGGATATCGACCCTGACCGGCCGGCTGACCATGTCGTAAAAATCGTTTCCTTTGTCATCGACCACGATGAAAGCAGGGAAGTCATGGACGTCGATTTTCCAGACGGCTTCCATACCCAACTCGGGGTACTCAAGCACCTCCACGCGGGTGATGCAATCTTGCGCCAGCCGAGCCGCAGGGCCACCAATTGAGCCGAGATAAAAGCCGCCATAGGTGGCGCACGCATCGGTGACTTGCTTGGACCGATTGCCCTTGGCCAGCATCACAAACGATCCGCCCGCAGCTTGAAACTGCTCGACGTAGGAATCCATACGACCAGCGGTGGTGGGGCCAAAGGAGCCCGATGCGTATCCTGCCGGCGTCTTGGCCGGCCCCGCGTAGTAAACACAATAATCTTTCATATATTGCGGCAGTCCTTCGCCCCGTTCCAATCGCTCAGCCAACTTGGCGTGCGCGATGTCGCGAGCCACCACCATCGAACCCGTGAGCATCACCCGCGTCTTAACGGGGTATTGGCTGAGCGTGGCGCGGATCTCGGCCATCGGGCGATTCAGATCAATCTGAACCACCGGCGTGTCGTCAAGATGGTCGTGCGTCGTTTCGGGCAGGAAACGGGCCGGATCAGTTTCGAGCTGCTCCACAAACGCGCCGGCGCGCGTGATTTTGCCGAGTGCTTGACGATCAGCCGAACAGCTCACCGCGATCGCCACTGGAAGAGATGCCCCGTGACGAGGAAGGCGAATAATGCGCACGTCGTGGCAAAAATATTTGCCGCCAAACTGCGCGCCGATGCCGGTTTGTTGGGCTAGTTTCAGCACTTCGGCTTCAAGCTCAATGTCCCGAAACCCGTGGCCCAACTTGGATCCAGTGGTCGGCAGCGTGTCGAGATAGTGGGCCGAGGCGTACTTGGCCGTCTTGAGCGCGTACTCGGCCGACGTGCCACCAATCACGATGGCTAGGTGATAGGGCGGGCAGGCCGAGGTGCCAAGCGTGACGATCTTGTCGGCAATGAATTTCGGCAATGCCTTCGGATTCAAGATCGCTTTCGTCTCTTGGTACAGGTAACTCTTGTTGGCGCTACCGCCGCCTTTGGCCATGTACAGAAACTTGTAGGCGTCGCCGTCAGTGGCGTACAACTCGATTTGAGCGGGCAAGTTATTACCCGTATTGACTTCGTCGTACATCGACGTGGGCGCCATTTGCGAGTACCGCAAATTGCTTGTGAGGTACGTGTCAAATACGCCGCGGGCTATGGCCCGCTCGTCGCCCCCACAGGTCAGAACGTATTGGCCTTTTTTGCCCATCACGATGGCCGTGCCGGTGTCTTGACACATCGGCAGAATGCCGCCAGCGGCAATATTGGCGTTCTTTAAGAGGTCCATGGCCACGAACCGGTCGTTGTCACTGGCTTGCGGATCGTCCAAAATGTTGGCCAGCTGCTGGAGATGCGCCGGGCGCAACAAATGGGCGATATCGCGCATCGCAACGCTGGTGAGCTGGGTGAGGACCTCTGGTTCGACGGTCACAAACTCGTGGCCGCCGGCGCTCAATGTGCCAATACCATCGGTGGTCACCAGCTTGTAGGGCGTGTCGTCGTGCCCGATGGGTAGGAGCTCTGTGAAATCGAATTCAGCCATAGCCTGAACGGTACCGGCGAAGGCGTTGTCGGAGCCAGTCCGAGGAGCGGCAGCCATCGTGCCAGCCGCCTGACGCTATTCCGTGAGCCGCCACGTGAGGTCACGCGACGCCGGCGGTTGGGCGTTGATCATGTGATCGGCGGCCTTGGTGAAATACTCGATCAATTGCGCCCTGATGCCGTCGACGCACGCTGCCTGTGCAACCGCAGCGGTCATATGGTGCATCCATCGATCGCGGGCCGCCGCGTTGATCACGAACGGGTTGTGCCGCATGCGCAGACGCGGGTGGCCTCGCTCATCGCTGTAGGTCGTTGGGCCCCCCCAATATTGAATGAGAAATTTCGTCAACCGGTCTCGAGCCCCAGACAGATCACCGGGCTCCGGATAGAACTGCAGAAATGTCGCATCGGCCGCAACACTGTCGTAAAACGCGTCGACCAGCGCAACGAAAAATGGGGCGCCGCCCACGGTATCAAACACCGTCAGCGTGGAGTCCATGATGGATTATACGGCGGTGCCCACGAATGCTTGCGGAGAAGTCAACGAAAATTGTGGCGCTGCCCAGCTCATAGTTTTCGCCAGCGCGTTACACACTGTGGACCATGCGGCCTTGTCCCACCCTTGCGCCACGCCACCAATCGACACGTCGGTGCGTATATGCACGAGCGCCGGAAGATGCGTGAGGCCAAGACCTGTTACCGCGGTGCGGTCGGGATCGCTGAAGGTCAGGAATTCGGTCGCTAGCGGCCCGAGGAACTGTTTGGTTTCTTCGGCCGACGCGGTCGAGAGCCACGCCACCCGCACGTCGGCACCAGTGAAATTGGCCATGACCTTGGATGCCATGGGCAGCACCCACGATGATTCGTTGGTGAACGGGTCGACGGCTACCAACAACAAATGAAAATTCGTCACCCACTCACGAATGGTTCGAGAGTCTCCGTTGATGGGGTTCAGTACAAGATCGGCGGAGGGGTCATTTGCCACGGCCGAAACGGTAGCAGGGCACTTCGCAAAACTCGGTAGCGTTGGGCCATGCACCCCATCGAGCGGCTCCGGTATGTGGCGAGGTCGTCGGGCGTCGATGTGAGCACGCTGATTCACGAGACATCGGCGGGTCTCGGGCCGATCACTAACGATCCGGTCGAGCTGGTCACGGCGTGTCGTCGGGTAGTGAGCCGCCATCCGTTTGTGGGGCCGCTGTGGTGGCTGTGCTCCCGTGTGCTGTGCGCCGCCGATGCCCGCCGAGAAGCGTGGCTAGCGGCCAGTGAATTCGACACTGACGCCACCTTCGAAGAGCTCGACTACGCCCTCGCCGACGCGGCCGTGGTGTGCACCATTGGCTGGCCAGATTTCATCGGCGCGGCTCTGGCCCGCCGAGGCGATATCCGGTCGTTCATCGTGGACGCCAATGGCGAGGGCGCCGCGCTGGTACGTCGGTTGTGTCGTGCCGACAACGATTCGGTCGAAGTGCGGCCGGTCGGCATGGCGGCCGCGGTATTGGCCAGCACCGTCGTGCTGATCGAATGCAGTGTGATGGGCCCAGATGGCTGTATCGCGCTGGTGGGCGCACGGGCGTTGGCGGCCACAGCCAAATCGTGTGGAGTGCCGGTGTACCTCGTCGCCGAGACCGGCTGCGCAATGCCCGAACTGACGTGGCGCTACATCACTGCCAAACTTGACGCCGACCGGCCGTGGGACAGCGACGAAGAACTCGTTCCCGCTGACCTCTTCGACGGCGTCATCGGCCCTCGTGGCGTCGAGTCATTTGACGTGGCTGCGGCTCACACGACGTGCCCAGTCGCCCACGAACTTCTCAAAGACGTGGCGTTCTAACCGCCTCGCGTCTCGTCGGAGGCTAGTGAAGTGGCGCGAAAAATTCTCGCATTGATTGGACGAGCGCCACCGGCTCTTCCATTGCCGCGAAGTGACCGCCAGAATCTGCCACGGTCCAATGCGTCACGTTGAAGGCCGCTTCGGCCCACACGCGCGGTGACTTGTAAATCTCTTTCGGGAAAACGATCCCCCCAGTCGGCACGTCCACCCGGCCTTTCGCCAACCCAAAACTTCCCGACCGCTTCGATTCGCAATACAAGCGTGTCGAAGAGTTGATAGTGCCCGTCACCCAATAGATCATGATGTTGGTGAGCAATTCATCTTTGGTAAATCGCGACTCCACGTCGCCGTTGCAATCGCTCCACGCCCGAAATTTTTCGACGATCCACGCCGCTAGCCCTGAGGGCGAATCGGTGAGCCCGTAGGCCAACGTCTGGGGACGAGTGCTTTGAATTTCTTGGTATCCCGTACCGTCGCCTTGGAAGGCCATTGCGTCGGCGAGGTAGCCCATCTCGTGTTCTTGAACGCCCTCCATCGGATTTTCCGCACCGGTTGGCGGGCCAGCCACCAACATGTTCATGTGGATGCCGATCAAATGGTCGGGGTCGATGTGGCCCATGATCGAGGTGCAAATGCCACCCCAGTCACCGCCCTGCGCGCCATAGCGTTCGTACCCCAATCTGGCCATGAGCGCAGCGTTGGTTTCGGCGACTTTGCGAATATCCCAACCCGGCTTAGTTGTTGGCCCAGAGAACCCGTAGCCAGGCATTGACGGTGCAACCACGTGAAATGCGTCTGAAGCATCTCCGCCAAACGCTTCCGGTTCAACGAGCGGGCCCAGAATTTTCAAGAACTCTGCCACGGAGCCGGGCCATCCGTGCGTCAAAATCAACGGCTTGGCATGTTCGTGGCGGCTACGGGCATGAATGAAATGAATTAATTGTCCGTCTATGTCAGTGGAGTATTGCGGCCATGCGTTCAGTCGTCGCTCAGCGGCACGCCAATCAAACTCACTCAGCCAATAGGCACACAATTCCTGCACATACGCAAGGTCAGATCCATAGGACCAGCCGGTGTCAGCCATCTGGTCAGGCCAACGGGTGCGAGCCAAACGCTCACGCAAATCGACCAACACGTCGTCGGCAACGTCAACGGAAAATTGCTCGATTGAAGTTGAATTCATCACCCACATGTTTTACTCGGCGATCTCGCGGATCATCGGCAAGGTCGGTGAATTGTCATCAAATTGCGCGCACGAGAGACAAATCGGACTCCCGCTATCCGCCAAGCGTTCGATACTCTGGCACCTATGTCTGCACGCTCACGAGATCTCCCCCGCCGCTCCTGCCTGTCGATCCCCGGATCCAGCGAAAAAATGATGGGCAAAGGTGCCGGCCTCGGCGCCGACATGGTGTTCCTCGACCTCGAAGACGCCGTAGCACCCAAAGAAAAAGAAGCCGCACGCGACAAGATCGTGACCGCTATTCGCACGCTGGATTGGGGCGACAAAGTGTTGTGCGTTCGCGTCAACGATTGGTCCACCAAATGGACAGCGTTCGACATCATTTCTGTCGTTGGCGCCGCCGGCGATCGGCTCGACGAAATCATGTTGCCGAAAGTCGAAAACGCCGCCCAGGTAGTGGCCGCCGACATGCTGTTGCGCCAGGTCGAAATCGCCGCTGGATTACCGATTGGCCACATTGGCATCGAGGCCCAAATCGAAACAGCGCGCGGATTGATCAACGTCGAAGAAATCTGCGAGGCATCGCCACGGCTCGAGACCATCATCTTTGGCCCCGCCGATTTCGCCGCCAGCATGGAAATCCCGTTCCTCACCGGCGGCGTGCAAATCCCCGACTATCCCGGCGACCATTTTCACTATGTGTTCTCGAAAATCTTGATGGCCGGCCGCGCCAACGGCCTCCAAGTGATGGATGGCCCGTACCTCAATATTCGTGATGCCGATGGGTTCCGCGACTACTGCAAACGCACACGGACGCTGGGCTACGACGGCAAATGGGCGCTGCATCCCGACCAAGTCGACATACTCAACGAAGTGTTTTCGCCCACCCAGGAACAGTTCGACAAAGCCCACGCCATCCTGGATGCCTATCGCGCCGCCACCGAAGATGACGGCAAGGGTGCAGTGATGTTTGGAACCGAAATGATCGACGAAGCCAGTCGAAAGATGGCCACTAAATTTGTGGGTCGAGGCGAGCGCGCCGGCCTGTCACGGAGCGCTGCATAACGCGTGGCCATCGCAGCAATTCTTCTCGATGTCGGCGGCGTACTCGTCGAGCCTGACCACCCGTTTTTTGCTGCTGCGGTCGCACCCTACGGCATCACATACCACGCCGAAACCTTTACCAGGGCACACTTTCGGGGCATCGCCGCGCTCGATGCCGCTTCAGCAACGCTGGGCCGCGAGGCGTGGGTAGAGTACGCAAAGGGTTACGCCCGCTGGCTCGGGATCACCGCAGAACGCGACCTGCACGACGTTGCGCCCCACCTACGCGGCGCAGCCAACAATCACTACGTGTGGTGCCGGCCGATCCAAAATAACGTAGACGCGCTCGACAAACTGGCCTGGCACGTACCGGTCGGCATTGTGTCGAATGCCGGCGGCCAAGTCGAAAACATGTTGCGCTACACCGGCGTTTGCCAGGTCGGCCCAGGCAAAGGCACCGAGGTTGTATGCGTTGTGGATTCGCACGTCGTAGGCGTAGCGAAACCTGACCCGGCCATATTTACTCCGGCCCTCGCCGCGCTCGGCATGGCAGCCTCAACCGACATTGTCTACGTGGGCGACACGGTTTTTAACGACGTGGTGGGCGCACGCGCCGCAGGCCTTCGAGCACTGCACCTGGACCCATACGATGATTGTGGCGACGACTCGCACGAGCATCTCGCCACGCTCGGCGATCTCGTCAAACTCCTGTAACCGCTTCCGCGGAAGTGGACCTCGAACTACGCAGCGCTTCTGTGCTGCTCGACCAAACGGCGAGCAATGACCTTGATACAGAGCGTTTCGTCGGCACCTTCGAAGATGCTCAAGACCCGCGCATCCACGTACAAGCGGCTCACCGGGTACTCCTCGGCATAGCCGTAGCCCCCGTGAATCTGCAGTGCCTCCCGGCTCACCCACTCGGCGGCCTTGCACACGTATGCCTTCACCATTGAGGCTTCCATGGCTCCTTCGCCGTTGGCCATCATGGTGGCCACGGCATACATGAACTGGCGACTGGCCTGAATGAGTACAGCCATGCGGCCCAATTTCACTCGGGTGAGTTGATAGTTAATGATGTCTTGGCCAAACACTTTGCGGCCCTCTGCATACGCCACCGCAGCTTCATAGGACGCTTGCATGAGGCCCACAGCGCGGGCCGCGGTCTGCAGACGCCCGTTTTCGAAACCTTCCATTTGGTAGTAGAAGCCTTTACCAAGGCCACCATCGAGGCCGATGAGGTTCGCCGCCGGCACCCACCAATTTTCAAGGGCGACTTCGTAGGAGTGCATGCCGCGATATCCAATGGTGTCGATGGCGCGGCCTTGCATTTTCCCGCCCGCTGGCTGCACAAAATCGAATCCATGTCCTTCGCCGCGTTCCTTGGGCACGATGAATAGGCTCAGCCCGCGGTGCGTTTTCGACCGATCGGGGTCGGTGCGAGCCAGCAACATCAGCACGTCGGCACGGGCCGCGAATGTGCACCACGTTTTGACTCCGTTAATCACATACCCAGCCTCCCCATCAGGGCTAGCGGCCGGGGTTGCGGTCACCTTGATGCCCGCCACGTCGCTACCGAAGTCGGGCT
>JAYWAI010000198.1:0-1984 GCA_043782545.1 Acidimicrobiia bacterium | reverse complement strand
AAGCTTGGCGCGAAGGTCGCGACAACGCCGCAGTGGCGCAGGCGTTGGAGGCCTTGCGGAGTGCAGCGAGCGGCACTGCCAACATTATGGTGGCCACGATCGATCTTGCTCGTGCTGGTGGCACGACCGGCGAATGGGCCGGCGCACTGCGCGAAGTGTTCGGCGAATTCCGGGCCCCGACCGGCATAGGCGCGGCACGTGCTGGTGGTGCGGATCGGCTGATCGAAATAGCAGCTCGTTCCCAATCGCTGCCCGGCGGCCCGCCGCGAATTCTCGTCGCCAAGCCCGGTCTGGATGGCCACTCCAATGGGGCCGAACAAATCGCCGTGGCCGCCAGAGATGCTGGCATGGAAGTCATCTACGAAGGCATCCGCTCGACGCCCGCCGAGATTGCCGCCATTGCCCGAGACGAAGACGTCGACGTGATCGGGCTGTCGATTTTGTCTGGATCGCACCTTGAGCTCATACCACTCGTGGTGGCGTTGACACGCCAAGCGGGTGTGACTGCGCCGATCGTGGTCGGCGGCATCATCCCGGAACAGGATCAGCCGGTGTTGTTGGCGGCAGGGGTGGCTCGTGTCTACACGCCCAAGGATTTCGAGATCTCCAGAATTATGGGAGACATCGTGGACCTGGTGGCCGCGACCCGAAGCGCCCAATAGCATTCGTGAGGCGTTCAACGAGCGCGTCGGCGGTGCCGGCTTCGATGTGTGTTTTGGCCAAAAAGATGCTTGATTTTCGTTGCTAAAAAGCCGATGGTGTCACTGTGACTTCTCGCCCGCACATCTCTGGAATACTCGCCGGCACGCTGAGCCTTGCTTTCGGCGTGTCCAGCCTGGTGGCAAAATCTCCCATTTTAGGGCTCCTGGCAGGCCTTTTGGGTGGCATGGGTTGCGTGTTGGCCGCGAAGACGGCCGGCCCGGAACGTATGACGGTGCCATACCAAGTGTGGCATCAGGGCGAAGACGGATCTCCTTTGATTTCGGCCGCCGCGTACGGCGGGGAGCCGAGCCTGGTTGACACGTCGTCTGGTCTGTTGACTGGTAGGTACTTTCAAGCATCGCTCGAGAACCGCATTGCCGCCGCCCGCCGGCATTTGCGACCAGTGTCAATTGTGCTCGTTGAAGTGTTTGACGGTCGCGATCGCCAATCTCAGAAACGAAGCGACGCCGGTTACGTTGGCGATACGATCCGCCGCACCATGCGTGAGGCTGACATCGCCTGCCGATTGTCAGACGGACGCTTTGCATTTGTACTCGAAGACACCCCAGAAAACGGCGCGGTGTGGACGGTGGAACGGCTTCGACGAGCCCTCGTGGCTGACGGCATTGAGCGCTGTTTGTGGGCTGGCATTGCGTCGTACCCCGCTCACGCTTTCACGGCACCCGAGGTCTTGAGCCGGGCCGAATTGGCCTTATCGAGCGCCCGCGAGTGGAACCAGGACCGCATCGAAATCGCTACCTGCGAATAGCACGGCGAAACCTAGCGAACTCCAACGCACTCCAACGCACTCCACGGCTAGAGGCTGATAGCCGTTTCGAGTCGTTGCCCGGCGTCGAGTGAATCGACGGCTACTTCGATGACGATGCGTGATTCGTCGTGGTTGAAACGCGCTGTGCCAAGGTTATTTTGAAACACAGGGCCGGTGGTCAGTTCCCATGTCAGAGCGCTCGCTGGTCGCCCCCCTCGCCGCATGAGCCACCCGCCGATGCGTCGCCCAACGCGACTCACTGCGAACCTCATGACACGACGCTCACGAGGGCGCAAAATGTTGCGAATTGGGGAGCAGACAACTTGGCGAACTTGGCTGATCGGGGTGCCCGGAATCACGACGTCGGCAACGTATGCGAAGTGAATGTCGCCCGATAGCACCGTTATTGTGGCGGGCGCTTCACGCCCGTCAGAACCCGAAGACATCGTTATGAGGAGCTGCTCAAATCGTCTGAATGATTGATTGAACGCTGGCCAATCTTCAAGGTCGATG
>JAYWAI010000197.1:0-14058 GCA_043782545.1 Acidimicrobiia bacterium | reverse complement strand
CGCCTCCGCCCAGCACTGCTCCCGACATGTGGTCGTAGGTCCAGATGGCATCGAATCCCGCGACTTCGGCAGTAGCCACGGCTTCGATGAATTGTTGCGGCGACAACCCCACTGGATTGATGACAATGTCAATTTTCACGCGTGATTCATAACACGCCGAGCCACCTAAATTACGTCGAGGTCAGAAGAACTCGATTCGCCCGTTGGCCCCTTGCCCGGCACGCAGTGACAGAACCGACATGATGAAAGCGCTGACGTATCACGGTCCAGCTGATATCCGCTACGAAGATGTGGCCGACCCGACACCTCACAATCTTGACGGCGCGGTGGTCAAAATTTCTCTGTGCAGCATCTGCGGCAGCGATCTGCACATCTACCACGGGCATGGATTCTCGACCGACCTTGGCTACACAGTCGGGCACGAGGCAGTCGGCGAGGTGGTCGAAGTCGGCAGTGCGGTACGAAAATTCAAAGTCGGTGATCGGGTGCTCATTGCTGGATCTACAGGGTGCTCATCCTGCGCCTTTTGCCAACGAGGGATGGTGGGCTTGTGCGCAAACGCTCAGTCGGGTTGTTACGGGTTGAGTTACCGCCTCCAAGGCAGTCAAGCCGAAGCAGTGGCCGTCGCGTCGACGTAGTACTCGAGGCCGTGGGCGGGCAAGCCACGTTGCCAATGGCCATTTCTCTGGCCACAGTCGGCTCAACGGTGTCAGTCGTGGGTGTGCACCAGGCCCGGACGATCGAATTTCCAATGGCACTCGCCCAAGCCAAATCGTTGGCATTCATCGTGTCGCTCACGTCGGTACAAGCACAATTGCCCGCTCTCGTGCCGCTCGTGGCGTCGGGCCGTCTACGTCCTGAATTGATGATTTCGCATCGGGTGGGATTGTCTCAGGGTGCGTTCATCGGGACCACATGAGATCCACACGCTCTCTCGGAAACCCACCACGAAACGAACGAGAGCGTTTACCTCCGAACTCCAGTTCTTCAAGACCATCGTCGTCGAGCAACGCTCCGTCGCAGTCCATTCGTCTAGTGCCGCGTAGCGCTTTGGGCACGCGTCCCCCTAGATCTAGTCGTCGGAGAAGCGGCGTGACTTTGTTGGCTTGCCCCGAATCGTGGCTCGTTTTAGCGCATCCAAAACTCGATCCACTGACCCAGACGGAATTCCGACTACGGAAAATCGGTCGGAGATACTGATCGGCCCAATTTGACGTCCAGACAGGTTGGATTCATTGGCGATGGCGCCCACCAAATCGTTTGGTCGGATTCCGTCTTTACGGCCAAGGCCAACGTAGATCTTGGCCACGTCGCCATCGTTTTCAAACCGAGGCCTAGCGCCATCTCGAGAGCCGCTGTCCCTGGCCCCAAAATCGCGCGATTTGCGATCGTCAAACGACTTGCCCTTTGGGCCTTTGCGATCCCGGTCCATGTAGACAGAGGCGTCTGGTATTTCGCGTTCATCGACGGTTGCACCGGTGGCGAGGTGGGCCAGTTTGATGGCAGCCAGGGCGATGTTTGCCATGTCGTAGTCGCCAGCGAGCGCATCGAGTACGGCCGAGAAATCATCAAGGTCGTCGGCCGCCAGTGCTTCTTTCACGGTACCAATCGTGATTTCAATTTGACGCTTGCGAAGGTCAGCCACCGTCGGCACTTTTTCGACGGAAATCTTCTGCTTGGTGAGCCGCTCGATATTGGCCAGCAATCGTTGCTCACGGGGCTCAGCAAGAGTGATAGCCACACCTTCACGCCCGGCTCGACCGACACGACCAATGCGATGCACATACGACTCTGGTGCCGCGGGCACGTCGTAGTTCACGACGTGGCTGAGCTGTTCAATATCAAGACCGCGAGCAGCTACATCGGTGGCGACGAGTAGGTCTGTCGTGCTGTTGCGCAAACGCGTCATGACCTTGTCGCGCATTTCTTGAGTCATACCACCATGGAGCGACTCGGCACGATAACCCCGGCCGTTCATTGTCTCGGTGAGCTCGTCGACTTCGGTACGGGTCCGACAAAACACGATCGCCGCCACCGGGGATTCAACATCCAGGATGCGCCCCAACGCGGCTGGCTTGTGCGAACGTTGAACGATGTACACGCTCTGGCGCACGAGTTGTTTGCCAGGCTTCGAATCCCCCAATCCAATCTGAATCTTCGTCGCATCTCGCAAATGGCGTTTGGCGATCGAGTTGATCCGAGGCGGCATTGTGGCCGAAAACAGCACGGTCTGGCGCTCGCTCGGAGTGGCGGCCAAGATCTGTTCAATGTCGTCAGCGAATCCCATGTCGAGCATCTCATCGGCTTCATCGAGCACGACGATTTCGATGTCGTCGAGCAGGAGAGTGCCACGATTTATATGGTCGATGGCCCGCCCGGGCGTCGCCACGACAATGTGCACGCCGGCGGCAAGCTCTTTGAGCTGACGGAAAATCGGTTGGCCGCCAAACACAGGCAGCACTTTGGCTCCCAAGTCGCGGCCGTACTTATACATGGCCTCTGACACCTGCATAGCCAACTCGCGGGTCGGCACCAATACGAGCGCCATTGGCACCGGCGGCTTGGACGACTTACCACTGCCTTTGTTCAACCGTTGCAAAATCGGAAGCGCAAACGCAGCGGTTTTGCCGGTGCCGGTCGCGGCTTGGCCAATGAGATCGACGCCGTCAATCATGAGCGGAATGGTCTCGCGCTGAATTGGCGTGGGTTCTTCGTAACCGAGCGTCCGCAGCGCCGAGAGCAACTCTTTTCGCAAGCCCAAATCGGCAAACGTCACTTGGTTGTCGTTGGATACATCGGACGCATCGGGGGTACTCACTGGGCCAGGTTAATGGTTTGGCTGAGCCACTGGCTCGATGCCCGGGAACGGTTGTTTGTCACAGCGACGATCGGCGCGCTTTGTCACCGGACGGCAGCTACCGCCGGCACTACATTTGGCAAGTGATTTCTCGACGGTCTGGTGACGGGTTTATACGGTGCAGCGACGGCCACGTTCGCTGGGGTGTCTTCGGTGCGGGCGGTGTCGTGTTCGTGATCCGTGAGGCAGATGGTGTGGATCGGGTGATGATGCAGATGCGGTCGGCATTCTCTCACGAAGGCGGTACTTGGTCGTGTGCAGGTGGGGCTCTCGATGAAAACGAAACACCGCTTGAGGGAGCGTTGCGAGAGGCGTCAGAGGAGATCGGCGGCGTGCCGACGAAACGCTGCGTGCTCGGCGAGTATGAATTTGCGCCTGCCGACGATTGGTCGTACACCACCATCGTGATCGAGGTGTTCGAACGATTCGGCGCGTCGATGAATTTCGAAACGGACTCGGTGGCTTGGGTATCGGTTGACGAGGTTGCCGCGCTCCCCCTCCACGCCGGTTTCGCCGCCGCCTGGCCCCACCTCGTTGCGATCATCTCGTCGCCATGAAACCTCGCCATCAAACGTTCGCTCAGATCGTTTCGATGACTCAACGCATGCCTCCGGTGGCGTCGAACTCGGGCATTTCACGCGACGGCCAAACCATTGTCGCTCCGAACGCAGTCACGATCAACTAAATCCCGTTGTCGGTGATTCACTCAGGACATAGTCGTACCCGGATCCAAATCGGGTGATCCAGCGGCCGACTTTGTGCCGGGGAACGGATCCTGATTGGGTTGAAACAGGTTTGTTACTCCGGCGCGCTCTAGGTTTATTCTGTGCCAAGAAGGCCAGCTCCTTGCTCAATAGCTACGCCAAGGCGGCCCACACAAATCGCAATAACCGGTCACCAAAATTTGCAAGCGTTTTCAGATTTGAGACAAGAAAAGTACGGCGTTGAACCAGAAAGCGTGGCTGGCGGCGAACCGCGCCACGAAGCTGAGAGCGACGTTACGAATCGTGTTGTATACCTGTACGTACGCGGACCGTTACCGAAAGCGCTTGCCAGTTCAAACGGGTCCTGACCGTCAAGCCTGCGAACTGGGTCGCCCAGCGGCGAAAACTCTGAGGCGACCTACGTCGAATAACCCGTCGGTCACGCGGTGTAGCCGGGGTCGCTGGGCCAGTTGGGTTGGAACAGGTGCCATTGCTCGGGTGCCTGGCGGATAAGGAATTCGAGTTCGTGGGCCAGATCTTGAGTAACCCGGGCCATGTCGTCGCGCAAGCCATTGCCGGAACGAGTCACGTCGATCGGGGGTCGAATAATTGCGTGGTGATTTTTGCGGCCACGGAAATAACACGCCACCGGTAACAGCGGTGCCCCTGACCGCAACGACAACATCGCTGGCCCCGACGGCAACGTGGTCCGCTCACCGAAAAATTCGACTTGTGTGCCACCCTTGTTGATGTCACGATCGCACAACAAGCACACAATCTCGTTGTCCTTCAACGCTTTAGCAATGATGGTGCCGGCGTTAGGTCCAAGTGGCACAACGCGCATGCCGTAATTTTCGCGCAAACCCTTGAACCATTCGAACAAATCCGGCGGTTCGAGCGCCTCAACCACCACGGTTATTTTCAGGCCTTGATCGGCAATCCATCGGCCCGCCCATTCCCATCCGCCAAGGTGCGGCAGAGCAAAGATCACGCCCTTTCCAGCGGCCAACGCAGACTCAACATGCTCGAAGCCATCTCGACTGAAATTAGCGTCGATCTCACGTTTGGAGGCGTCAGGGATTCGAAACGCTTCGACCCAATATCGGGTGTAGGACTCGAAGGATTCCGCCACCATCGACCGCAAGCGGGCCGGTGCCAAGCCGGTGCCCACGACACGTCGAATGTTTCTCTCAACCACATGCCGTTTGTCACGCAACATGGGGGCCAGCGCGGCTCCCATGACGTTCGGCAATACGTTGGCCAAGGGCCCCGGCAACAGCCGTGCGGCCAATGCACCAGACCGGTACAGCGCGGTGATGCCGCTCGGAAATCGGTCGTCAGTTGCCATTGATGTTGGCGAACTACGCGAAATTATTTGCGGCGTGCCGCAGCGCGCTGGCGAACTGTACGAGTCACTGTCGACGACGGGCGGTACTGGCGACGACGCATCGCCAGCGACTCCAGCAACGGCGGCACATTGGACGCTTGACGCCACACTTTGACGAATCGTTGAATGGCAGTGATGGTGCTGAGCACCAACATGACCCACAGAACCTGGTACAGGAACCGGTCAAAAAGCAGGCCCAAAGCGAGCACAATGATGCGCTCGGCACGCTCCATCAAACCACCCTTTGCGTTGTAGCCCAGCGATTCGGCTTTGGCCCGCATGTAAGAAATTGTGGCCGAAACACCCAAAATGGCGAACGGCAATACTGCGTAGTGCGGGCCCTTCACCGTATCGAGATGCCATGCCACTCCGCCCAGCAAGAGTGTGTCGGTGACACGGTCGGCTGTGGAATCGAAGAACGCTCCCCGGGGCGATGCGCTGCCGGATGCTTTGGCCACGGCACCGTCGAGAAGATCCGGCAATGCCGATAGCACGAGTAGCAGCAAGCCGAGTTTGAGGGCCCCACTGCCTATGGCGAATGCGGCTCCACAGGCCACTACGAGCCCGATGGCGGTGAGGTGATCCGCAGTGATTCCCGTCCGTTTGAGGCCGTGGCCGACGGGCACCAAGCCCTTTTCGATACCAACTTTGAACCGACCATCGAACATGGCCCCTAGGTTAGTGGGCCGTAACTCGTTTCGGCGACAATCTGGCAGCGTGTGGCACCCGTTCTTACGAGTTCGCCTTTGGTTTGGCGTCGTATTCCGACCAGTCTTCTGGGTTGGCCTCGACGAGATGGTCGACGAGATGGCCATCGACCCCGTCAATCAACACGAAGCCGCGCTTGGTGGGCGGCTCATCGGCGGAATAGCACAACACACGCCATGTGGGGCGACTGCGAAAGCCCCGCCCCGACAACTGGGCCGAGGCGTGCCCGATGGCAAACCCCGTGGCCTTGGACGCTTCGACCAATGCTGCCGTTTCAGTGACCGTGAAATCCCACGCAGTGGCCAGGTGATGAATACCGATAAGCGCCAGCGAGATCGCCGCCCACAGCGTGCCACTATTGATCAGAATCGGAGTCGATTCGCGAGTGAAACCGTACAAGGCAAACAGCACTGTTCCGGCTCCGAGGTACATCAGCCCGGGGCCTCGGCGGCGCTTGACGTTCGGAAACTGATACGGCCCCACAAAATTGCTGAGGTCCAAATCTTCAGGTAAGGCATCGCCAGCAGGTAGCGCATCAGCACCGGGTACCGGATCAGCACCGCTGAGTTGGATCTCGTCACTCACGGCGTGAACCCTACTCAACCGCTGGCCAGGCGTCGCGAAGCTTCGACAGCGTCAGGGGTAACGATTCGGGTATCACCCGAGTAGTCGCTGTGGTGGTCATGAAGTTGCTGTCGGCGTTCCACCGGGGTACCACGTGAACGTGCAAATGCCCGGGGATGCCTGCCCCAGCTGCCTCGCCCAGATTCATTCCTACGTTGATGCCATCGGGGCGATAGGCCGCCTTCGCGGCTCGCACTGCGGCCGTGGTGAGGGCGAACATTTCGGCGTGCTCATCAGCAGTGAGTAATTCTAATTCGCCAATTTCGCGGTACGGCATGATCAACATGTGACCGGAGTTGTACGGGTACGCGTTGAGAATCACGAAACACTGCACTCCTCGATTCACGATGTAGGCGTCGTCGTCCGACACGCCCGATTGCAGGATGCGCGTAAATACCGAACCGGTTTGACCGGGACCGGGTTGGTTGCCACCAACGGCTGCCGACGCGATGTATTCGGCCCGCCACCCTGCCCACATCTGGTGCCAGGTCATCGCGGATACCGCTGGGTCATCGCGGGTACCGCTGGGTCATCGCCGCCAACTTACGAGCGGGCAGCGATTTGAGCGGTGACCCGCGTAACGAAATCGTCCAGCGCAACTCCCCGCTCAACGTCACCACCACGAGGGTTGACACCCACTGTGCCGTTGGCAATATCGTCATCGCCGACCACCAACACATACGGAATTTTCATGGTCTTGGCCTTACGAATTCGGTTGCCGAGTTTTTCATTGGCGGCCTCAGATTCAACCCGAACGCCCCGAGCTTTCAAGGCGGCAACAACAGATTCGGCGTAACCCTCGTGGGCCTCGGTAACGGCCAGCACCGACACCTGCACAGGCGCCAACCATGTGGGGAATGCGCCCGCGAAATGTTCGACGAGCACGCCGAAGAAACGTTCTACCGAACCAAACAATGCGCGGTGCAACATTATCGGTCGATGCGGCTTGTTGTCGGACCCGATGTATTCAAGGTCGAATCGTTCCGGCAACGTGAAGTCGTACTGGATGGTCGAGAGTTGCCATTTGCGACCGATCGCGTCTTGCACCTTGATGTCGATCTTGGGGCCATAAAACGCTGCCCCGCCCTCGTCAACCGTGTACGGAATTTCCTCTGCGTCAAGGGCTTGGCGCAGGTATTCAGTAGCGGCCGACCAATCCTCGTCAGTTCCCACTGATTTCTTGAGATCGCGTGTCGACAACATGGCCTCAAACGAGTCGAACCCAAATGCCCGCAGCACCGACGTGACGAAGGCCAGCAGACTTTTAATCTCGCCGCCTGCTTGCTCTTGCGTGCAGAAAATGTGGCTGTCATCTTGGGTAAAACCGCGGATGCGCAACAGACCGTGCAAGGTGCCAGCGCGCTCGTATCGATACACCGTGCCGAGCTCAAAAAGGCGAAGCGGCAACTCTCGATAGCTGCGATGACGGCTGCGGTAAATGAGTGTATGCATTGGGCAGTTCATGGGCTTGGGGTAGTACACCCCGTTGTCCATTTCCATCGGTGGATACATACCGTCGGCATAAAAGTCGAGGTGGCCCGACGTCTCAAAAAGTTTTGCGTTAGCCAGATGTGGGGTGAACACGAATTCGTAGCCGCCGTCTTCGTGGCGTTGGCGCGAGTAGTCCTCCATGTGTTTACGAATCAGGCCGCCCTTGGGATGCCATACACACAGCCCACCGCCGAGTTCCTCGGGAAAGCTCAACAAATCCAACTCAACCGCGAGCTTGCGATGGTCGCGTTTGGCCGCTTCTTCGAGCCGTGTGAGGTGTTCTTGCAGTTCGTTTTTCGACGCCCACGCCGTGCCGTAAATACGTTGCAGCATCGGGCCTTTTTCGTTGCCACGCCAATAAGCACCGGCCACTTTCATGAGCTTGAAATGGCCCAGCTTCGAAGTGGACGGCACGTGGGGCCCACGACACAAATCCACAAACGAATCGCTGTTGCGATACACGCTGACAACACCGTCGCCTGACGCTTCGCCAGCATCGAGTGCGTCAGCAGCTGCCGCAGCGCGTTCGATAATTTCGCATTTGTACGGCTGATCGTTGAACAACGCAAGCGCCTCAGTGGCCGACATGTCGGCACGCACAAACGGTTGATCGGCCTTTACTATCTCGGCCATGCGGGCCTCGATGCGTTCGAGATCTGCTTCGGCGAACGTGGCCTTGTTGGGCAATTCGAAGTCGTAGTAGAAGCCATCTTCGATAGCCGGCCCGATCGAAAATTTCGCTCCTGGCCACAGTTGCGTGACTGCCTGAGCCAACACATGGGCCGTTGAGTGGCGCAAAACGTGGCGGCCCCCGGGCGTCTCGGCGGTGATGATTGACACCACTGCCCCATCAGTCAAGGGTCGAGTGAGATCCCATTCGGCCCCGTCGACTACAGCGGCCACGGCGGCCTTGGCCAGACCACGGCCAATCGACGCGGCCAGGTCACCAGCCGTTGCGCCGTCGTCTAGCGAACGCTGCGAACCATCGGGGAGGGAAATCTGCAATGCCATGCCTCTAGGGTAATGGGCCACGCCACGCCGACTCGCTCAATTCTGCCCACTATCCCGACCGCGGCGACAAGGCAGGGCACCTAGGCGATTCTGGCCAATTCGGCGGGGAGTGCTTCAGCCCGTTTTGTGGCGTACTCGTGCACGTAATCCTGGTCGGTGAGCTCTCGAATTTGGTACATCAACTCGTCGGTTATAGACCGCAACAACAGCGGGTCGTTGTCGCCATGACGCCGACGATGTCGGTCCACGTTGATGGGCACACCGATTTTGATAGTGGCCCTTTTAAATGGCTTCGGCATCTTGGCGTCGGGCGGTTGAATCTCGCGCGTCCCAACGCACCCGATCGGAATGATCGGCGATCCGGTCCGCAATGCCAATCGAGCTGCGCCTGTGTGCCCTTTGTGGAGTCGACCATCGCGGGCTCGTGTGCCTTCGGGAAAGATGCCGAAGAGCTGGCCTTGTTCCAAAACTTTCTGAGCGGCCGATAGCGCAGCCTCGGCCGAATCGCCGCCTTTGCGGTCGATCGGAATCATCCCGACGGCGGGGAACAAATATTTCGTTTGCCACGAATCCATGTATTCCGCTTTGCCCACAAACGTGATTTGACGAGGCAGTCGCATGAGCAAAAACGCCGAATCCAAAAAGCTCACGTGATTCGGACACAACACCGCACCACCCTCAGATGGCAGGTTTTCCAGGCCCTCAAATTTAATACGCCACAGCGCGTGTGTCAGCGGCTTACCAATCGCTCTGGCGACTTTGTACCCTCGGCCGATCCGCTTTTCGTCCATGCGCGGCATTCTTACCTATACGCAGCGTGAATGTACGACTTCGGTCACATTTTCACCATACTCACGTACGCCGTTCATCATCCGTTTACAAATCGATGCCCAGTAGCGATGCTGCGGCAACGATCTCGCGGCCCGCTGCCACGCCGCGATCGATCGCCGCGACCGCTCCCGGGCCGTTGAGATCGCTGTCCAGTTCCGCCCGAACGGTGTCCAATACATTGCCGCCGACGCCGTGACGCCCGGCACTCCACCGAGTGAGCCGGGCGTCAGCTTCAGGCATCAACATGTCGTTCCACTCCCACTCATCCCGGTAGTGCTTGTTGACGATGACCAACCGGATGGCTCGGGCGTCCCAGGCTTTACGAAGTTCGCTCACGAACACCAAGTTGCCCAGGCTCTTGGACATCTTTTCGCCGTCCATGCTCACCATGGCCACATGCATCCAATGCTTCACAAACTGTTGCCCAGTGGCCGCTTCGGATTGCGCCCGCTCACATTCGTGATGCGGGAAAATGAGGTCGCTGCCACCACCGTGTAAATCGATTGATGGGCCTAAGTCGCGCAACGCTAAGGCGGAGCATTCGATGTGCCACCCTGGACGTCCGGGGCCCCACGCTGTGTCCCAACTTGGCTCGTCGTCAGCGCTGGGGTGCCACAACACAAAGTCGAGCGGATTGCGCTTGTTGGGGTCGCCGATATTGCCGCCGCGTTCGCGGGCGTATTCCAGCATGCGCTCGTGGGAGTAGTGGCTCAGGTCGCCAAAAGAATTGACGGTCGACACGTCGAAATACACACTGCCACCAGCCACGTACGCGTGGCCGCTGTCGACTACCGCGGCGATCAACTTGCGAATCTCGGCAATTGCCGACGACGCTCTGGGTTCTGAAAAAACCGGCAAATTGTTGAGGGCGACCATATCGCTGTTGAAACGAGCCTCTTCTGCCGCGGCCAAGTCAAGGTAGTGAACGCCCAGCACCCGGGCCTTGACAAACAGCGGATCGTCCACGTCGGTGACGTTGCGCACACATTTAACGGTATGGCCGCGGTCGATGAGTCGTCGTTGCAGGAGGTCGTATTGCGTGAAAACCGTGGCGTGACCGAAATGCGTTGCGTCGTACGGCGTAATACCGCACGTGTACATCAGCACCTCAGGATTCGGTTGAAAATCAACCACTTCGCAACGGGCGGTGTCGAACAATTTCATGGCGCCATCGGCGCCTAGGGGCATGGCAGAACTCATGCCTATTTGATGCCGTTGAGCTTGGGGGCAACGCGGGTTTTATACCGGACATTGAGTTGGAGGAGCACAGCTGTGAACGCCTCAATGGCGGTGGCATTCGAGAGCTCACCGGCATCCAAAGGTCGGCACCCCGGAATTTTTTTCACAATTTCACTGACCTCGCGAGTGGCAGCCGGATCGTCGCTACAAATCAACACGTCAGAGTCTATGGGCTCGCCCAAATGGCCCAGCTCGGTCGCCGGGAGGTGGTGAAATGCAGCCACCACTCGACACGACGGCACAGCAGCTTGCACGTGTGCGGCCACAGAACCACGAGGTGGCAACAGCGGCTGGAATTCCTTGCCAACGCGCACGAGCGCGTTGGCCATCGAGATAACTATCTTGCCGCGCAGCTGTGGCTCAAGATCGCTCGCCGTGGTGGCTGCGGAATCCCACGGGGTCGCCAGAACAATGAGGTCGCAGTCGGCGGCTGCCGAATTGTCGCCGTAGCCGACGCTTAAGTTGGCGTCGGGCCAGCGCTCCAAAACACTGTCGCGGGCTTCCAACGCCTTGTATTTGGACCGAGACCCCAACACCACGTCGTACCCAATCGATGCCAAACGGGCGCCGAGCGCGGTGCCTGCAGGACCTGTGCCACCAAGAATGCCAATTCGCATCTGCCCAGAATTACACACAGCTTCGGGTTGACGGAACCCGGTCGCTCCATGACCCGGTTCAATCGCCACTAATTTCCACGACGATGCCGCTTAGCCGACCGACATCGACCGCCTCCACCGGCCATCATGGAGTGATGACCATCGTCGCCCGAATTCGCCAATGGTTCGCGCACGAGGTATGGCACATTTTGGGTTGTGTGGTCGTCAGCACCTGCGCTGTCGTGCTGTTTTGCCGGTTCACGGGATGGCTCCCCAAGACGTCGATCATTGGGCTCGTCAGCGTCGTGCTGATTGTGGTGCTCCCGGCATACCTCGTGGCGATAATCGCTTGGGCCGGCAATCACCGGGTACTCCTCGTGGCGTCGCTAGTGATCTGTCTCATCCACGCCGGCCTCTTTGTCAGCCGCCTCGACCTTGGCACCTCACCGCATCGAATCGCCGGGCGGGCCACATTGCGCGTGTTTGAGGCCAACGTCTTGTTTCTCAATACCGACCTTTCTCACATCGCCCACGAGATCGTCTCGGACTCCCCGGATGTCGTAATCATCGAGGAACTCACGGCTGAAGGTCTCGACCAACTCCGGGCCAATGGTGCCTTTACTGGGTTGCCCTATTCAGTCGAACGGCCAGGCGGCGGTGCGTCTGGGACGGGGATCTTCGCAAAATGGCCTCTCGAGAATCGCACCGACCCGCTTTACAGCGAGGCTGCACTACTCGGTGCCACGTTGAAGCACCCGGTCGGTAATATCGAAATTTATTCAGTGCACACGCGCTCGCCCACCAGCGGACGAGATGTATGGATAGCACAATTGCGCGATCTACGAAAATTTGCGGCCGGGTTGAACAAGCCCACGATCATGGCCGGGGACTACAACGCCTCAACCGACTTGAAGCCGTTTCGCGATTTAGTCGGCGCAGGGATGACCGATGCACACGAAGCCACGGGCCGGGAGCTGGCTGGCTCGTGGCCCAACGACACGCGATTTTGGCCAATCATGCTCATCGACCACGTGTTGGTCCACGGCGACATCACTCCGCTGCGCACGTTTGAAGGCCAAGGTCGCGGCAGCGATCACCGACCGGTGATCGCTGACCTACAACTCCCCGGTTGAGTACGGTGGCGGCATGGGAATTCTTGACGGAAAAAATCTGCTCATCACCGGCGTATTGACTGACGCTTCGTTGGCCTTCGGCGTCGCCGAAATGGCACAACGCGAAGGTGCCAACATCATCTTGACGGGCGCTGGGCGAGGGATGTCGCTTACACAACGCACTGCCCGCAAGCTGCCCAAGCCCGCTGAAGTTTTCGAGTTGGATGTGACCAACGACGAGCATCTTGCCGGGATCGCCGACCAGATATCACAGCACTGGGATCGCGTCGACGGCGTCTTGCACGCCATTGGCTTTGCACCCGCAGTGTGCCTCGGTGGCGACATCATGGCCGCCCAATGGCCCGATGTCGCCATGGCCATGCAAATCTCGGCCTACTCGCTTAAATCGCTCACCGAAAGCGTGTTGCCCCTAATGACCAGCCACGGCGCTTCCATCGTAGGCCTCGATTTTGATGCCACCGTGGCGTACCCGGCCTACGACTGGATGGGTGTGTGCAAGGCCGCCCTCGAATCATGTTCTCGCTATTTGGCTCGTGATCTGGGCAAGCACCAGATTCGCGTCAACATGGTGGCAGCCGGTCCGATTCGCACCATGGCTGCCAAATCGATCCCAGGGTTTTCCGCCTTCGAAGACGCGTGGGGTGCGCGGGCTCCACTGGGTTGGGACGTCAACGATTCCAGCGCTGTGGCCAAAGCCGTTGTAGCCCTTTTGAGCGATTGGTTCCCCATGACCACCGGCGAAATGATTCACGTCGACGGCGGATATCACGCCATGGGTGCCTAAGGCCTACCGCGACCAAACGCAATTATTTCAGCGTCCCGCCGAGCGACTACTCGGCGAAATACTTCGGGTTGGCGACCGCCAACTTGTCGGCCACACTGAGTTGCACGGCGGCCACGAGTTCATCGAATTTGTCATCAAGCGACCCAGATCGAATCGCCGCCGCCAAAGCTGCGTCAGACTCAAATCCCAAGGCAGCTAATCTCTGGGCATGGTGCTCATCTTGGAGCGAACTGGCGACTAGTTCGCGTTCCACGATTTTGAGGACGTTCACCGCAATACGGGTATGGAAATTCACACGACCTTGTGTGGCGGCCATCACATCGTTTTCAAGAAATTCACGCACTGCTTCAATGAGCTCAGCCATCGTGGGCGCATCGTGAACTGTCATGACAGCAGCGCCAAAAGATCGTATTCATTTTCACACACACGCCGGCCTATGGCGGCCAATTCGACCGATCGGCTCAGCCCGCTGAGATGCGCGTTGGCTTGCATAATGCACATAATTCCCCACTTCAGCGTGCCCAGTATTTCCCACCAGCGCACCCCTTCAGGGTCAACCTTGGCCCCCCCCGCCTGCTCGTAAGCGTCGAAGAGTTCCCGGTAGGTACCCAGGCCCGCCACTGGCAACCGGCCACCGAATCGCCACGCCCGAACACACAGCCACCCAAGATCCTCCATAGGGTCCCCAAGGTG
>JAYWAI010000196.1:0-1995 GCA_043782545.1 Acidimicrobiia bacterium | reverse complement strand
TCGCCGAATGGCGGCGAGTCGTCCGATCCGGCTGATCGAGCCGACTTGGGTGACGAGGCGTTGACTGTCGACGACATCTTGGATGTGCCGATGGCCGCGCCCGACCCGATTGATCAAGCCAATGCCGAGCGCGACGAGTACAAGCTCGTCGCGCAACGCATCCAGGCCGAGTTTGAGAATTACCGCAAGCGCACCGCCCAAATGGAAAACGATGCTGTCGGTCGCGCCACTGGAAAATTGGTATCCGAGTTGTTGCCCGTTCTGGACGCCTGCGAACAGGCGTTGGTGCATCACCCCGTCGAAACTGAGTCACTCGTCAACGCGCTGTTTGGCGCGGTGAAAAAGATGGGCCTTGAGGCTATGGAGTGCGAGGGCGGGCCGTTCGACCCGGTCGAGCATGAAGCGGTCATGCACGAGCCAGGCGATGGATCAGCGCCGATTGTGTCGCAGTGTTTGCGTACTGGATATCGCTGGGCTGGCAAAGTGCTGCGCCCAGCCATGGTCAAAGTTCAGGGGTAACCACGATGGCCGCGCAACGGGAGTGGTTCGAGAAGGACTAC
The DNA here is from genome assembly GCA_043782545.1 of Acidimicrobiia bacterium. Taxonomy (GTDB): domain Bacteria; phylum Actinomycetota; class Acidimicrobiia; order Acidimicrobiales; family JBBRKR01; genus JBBRKR01. The sequence goes on along the minus strand of JAYWAI010000196.1, from coordinate 1,435 downwards.
TACAGCGTTTTGGGCGTCAATAAGGACGTCGATTCTGTCGCGCTCAAAAAGGCGTACCGGAAGCTGGCCAGTCAATACCACCCTGATGCCAACCCCGGCGACACCAAGGCGGAGGAGCGTTTCAAAGACATCTCTGCCGCGTACGACGTCATCGGCGATGAAGTCAAGAGAAAGGAATATGACGAGGTGCGCGCCGCTGGCCCTGGTGGGTACGGCAGCTTTGGAGGCCAGGGTACGCGTGGCGGTTCGTCTGATTTCGGGGGCGGCTTCGGCGGTGGTAGTCAAGGTAATTTTGACGTCAGCGATCTGCTGGGCAACCTCTTCGGCGGCAACGGCCGCCAGCGCGGTGGCGCGCCTCGCGGCCCCCAACCTGAGCAAGGTTCGGATCTCGAAACAAACCTGCATCTCGAATTTATGGATGCGGTCAACGGCATCACCACCGAGGTGCATCTCACGTCGAATGCCACGTGCTCGACGTGTGAAGGCAGTGGCTGCGAACCAGGCACCCGGCCTGGCCAGTGTCCGCGTTGCAACGGGCGAGGTGTCGTCGACGACAACCAAGGTCCGTTCAGTTTCACTCAGCCATGTCGGCTGTGTTCTGGGCGCGGCACGGTGATTGATCATCCGTGCAAAACCTGCAAAGGCCGAGGCGTAGAGCGACGCGCTCGGCAAGTCAAAGTGCGCATCCCGGCCGGTGTAAATGACGGGGCGCGAATCAAGCTGGCGCAACGCGGTGAGCCCGGCCGATTTAATGGCCCCGCGGGCGACTTGTATGTCAACGTGCGTGTGAAGCCGCACGAAATTTTTGGGCGCGATGGCCTCAACTTGGTGCTACACGTGCCGGTGTCCTTCGCGGAGGCGGTACACGGCTCCAAGGTCACCATCCCCACGCTCGACAACGGTGGCATCACACTCAAGCTGGCGCCTGGCACGCAAAGCGGCACCACGCAACGGCTCAAGGGGCGCGGTATTGCCAACGCAAAACACGTTGGCGATCTCATGGTCACGTGGGATGTGGCGGTACCGACCAAGCTCAACTCTGCGGAAAAGAAGGCTATTGAAGCGCTGCAGAAAGCTGGTGGTGTTGATGCTCGGGCGCATCTCAACGCGTACCTGGATCGCACTCTTGACGACACGGGTGAGGCGTGATGCGCTCGCACATGCGCGCCGTGTACGTGATCAGCGTGGCCGCGGAACTCGCGGGCATGCACGCGCAAACACTTCGCGACTACGAACGCAAAGGTTTCATCAACCCCGCTCGCACCGAAGGCGGTAGTCGTCGCTACAGCGACGCTGATATCGCGCTGCTGGCGCGAGTGCACGAGCTCACCGAGTCGGGCCTCAACTTGGAGGGTGTTCGCCGGGTGCTGGCGTTAGAAGCCGAAATTTCCCGCCTCGAGCAGGAGCTTGAATTGGCCCGCCTCACGAGCGCGGC
>JAYWAI010000195.1:0-14136 GCA_043782545.1 Acidimicrobiia bacterium | reverse complement strand
TAAAACGTCGTGGCGAAATCGACGGCGTCGAGCAATTGTCGCGGTACTTGGATCGCCTCGAACGAGATTCTCGTTGGACGCCCATTCGCGGCATGTTTGTGGCCCAATCCATCAAGCCGCAAGCTCGGGTACTCGCGGAAAGTCGGGGCATTGCCTGGCTCGAAGTCGACTACGACCTTCTGCGTGGCAACCGACCCGACGATCTCACATTGTTCTAATTTTCGTGCCAGCCAGCGGCGAGCCGAAACGGCCCAGCGGCTAGCTGAAACGGCACAGCCCTTGGTCGATGCATACAGCACCTTCGCCAGTCACGCCGCCGTTGGTGGTGGTGGTGAACACCGCTTCGCCGTCTCCCGTGCGCCAGATACGCACGGTGAGCGCGTCGCCGGGCATAACGGGGGAGGAGAACCGCGCTTCCATGTGATGCATCTTGGCTGGATCATGACCAGCCAATTCACTCAGAAGCGCTCGGCCTGTGAAACCGTATGAACACAAGCCGTGCAGAATCGGCTTCGCAAAACCACCCATGGCCGCAAACGACGGGTCGGTGTGTAGCGGGTTGCGATCGCCGTTGAGGCGGTACACGAATGCTTGATCGGGCGACGTTTGGAACACGATCTCGTGATCTGGCGCGCGATCAAGTGGCTCGTTGATGGCACCCGAGGGTCCACGCTCGCCACCCCAACCACCTTCGCCACGAATGAACACCGACGAGCGCTTGGTGTACAGCGGCGTACCGTCGGCAAGCGTAGCTCTGTCTTCGGTGACCACAACGGCGGCCTTGCCTTTGTCGTACATGGCCACCACTTTGTCGACGCTCGACGCGCTGCCCGCCACAGGAATTTCTTGGTGCCAGGTGATGGCTTGTTGGCCGTGCACGAGCATGGCGTGATTAAACGAACCAATCTCACTCATGGCGGATTTGCCGCCACCGGAGCCCCCACCCCAACCCATCACGACGGCTTGGGTAGGCAACACGCGCTGTGTTACGCCGTTGGTGTTTTCGGTGGTGAATGCCAAGTGTTCGGCCCCACAACCAATGCTTACTGCGTACAGCAACGAATCTTTGCTGGTCCAGGAAAATTCGCCGGGCGTGCCGACATTCCCAACTGCCTCTGGATTTAACGCCATTTCAATGTCTCCTTGTTGAATTCTAGCTGTTGTGGATTTAGTTTTTTGGCTTGAGGGTCGTCCATGGCCACGCCCCGTCTTCGCCGTTCATGCCGGCTTGTGGGCGAGCGGTCGACAACAATTCGGCCACCATCGGGCCGATGTTTTTCGGGTCATCGGTCGGCGTCATTCGAGGGCCACGATGCCAACCTTCTGCCACCGCCAACGTCTGCCCAGATGCTTCAAAAACGCGACCGGTCACATGTGCTGACTCGGCGGACGTAAGCCACGTGACGATTGGCGCGATCCATCGGGGTGAGCGCATCTCGCGCTCCTCGTCGGTTTCGGGTGCCGGCCCGAGGCCCTCTGTCATACGGGTAAGTGCCACCGGCGCCACGGCATTTACAGTGACTCCATATCGGGCCAACTCCAACGCGGCGATTTGGGTAAACGCCGCGATACCCATTTTGGCCGCGCCGTAGTTCGTCTGACCAGGGTTGCCATAGATACCCGACACACTGGTGGTGTTGACGATGCGACCATCCACCGGCTTGCCCTCTTTGGCGCACTCTCGCCAGTAGCTTGCGGCCCAACGCGACGGAGCGAACGTGCCTTTGAGATGCACCCTGATGACGGCGTCCCATTCCTCTTCGCTCATGTTGGCGAGCATGCGGTCTCGCAAAATACCGGCGTTGTTGACCACAGCGTGAAGATCGCCGAAGTGATCCACGGCAGCGCGAATCAAACGCTGCGCACCATCCCATGACGAGATGTCGTCGCCGTTGGCAATGGCTTGGCCACCAAATGCCTCAATGTCGGTAACGGTTTGCGCAGCAGGCGACAGGTCGCCTCCCGTGCCATCGGCCGCGCCACCCAAATCGTTGACCACCACTTTGGCACCTTCGTGCGCCATCATGAGCGCGTGTTCGCGGCCAATGCCACGCCCGGCCCCGGTCACGATCACAATTCGTCCATCACATAAGCCCACGGGGGTTCCTTTCGCATGCGCCCAATCAGCGCGAGATCATCTCATTCGAAGTTTGACTCGCATCATGCCCGACAAATGCTCGGCGTGAGAAAGTGCAGGCATGACTCTTTCAGAATCTGTGGTGGAAACACACCTCGCCGCTCTATGGGAAACCAGCATCATTCCGTCGATCAGCGACTACATTCGTATCCCGGCGCTCAGTAAAAACTTCGATCCTGAGTGGCGATCCAGCGGCCATATTGATGCCGCGGCAACGCTCCTGACCGGTTGGGCGAATGCACGACAGATCTCTGGGATGCACCTGGATGTGGTCGAGATCGAGGGTTTAACACCAGTTATTTTGATCACGGTCGAACCGTTCGGTCCCGACGTCAACGACAGCACGGTGTTGCTCTACGGCCACCTAGACAAGCAGCCCGAGATGACGGGATGGCGCTCCGATTTGGGCCCTTGGAAACCCGTTCGTGAAGGCGACAAGCTCTATGGCCGCGGCGGAGCCGATGATGGTTATGCGATCTACGCCGCGCTCGGTGCCATCGAAGCGTGCCAGCGCGCCGGCGGATCACATAGCCGGCTCATTGTTTTGATCGAGTCATGCGAGGAGTCAGGCTCTCCTGATCTTCCCGCTTACATTGACAAATATTCTGATTTTATCGGTATACCGAGCTTGGTGGTGTGCCTGGATTCGGGGTGTGACGACTACATCAGGCTCTGGACCACCACCAGTTTGCGCGGCCTCGTGGCGCTCAATCTCACCGTCAAGGTCGTCACGGTTGGCGTGCATTCTGGCGTGGCGTCTGGCGTTGTGCCCTCGAGCATGCGCATTATCCGACAACTCCTCAACCGCATCGAAGACGCCGAAACAGGCGAGATTCTGATGCCAGAACTTCACAGTGAGATACCTGTTCACCGGGTGGCCGAAGCCTCCGTACGTGCCGCTGCGCTCGAACCCGACGTTCGCTCGTGGTTCCCGTTTGAGGCGAATACTCAGCCAATGGCAATCGATGCGGCTGAAGCCATTTTGGCTACCACATGGCGGCCCACATTGAGCTACATCGGAGTCGATGGCATTCCTTCGGCTCAAGCCGGCGGCAACGTGTTGCGACCGTCCACGACCATGCGACTCAGTTTCCGGCTCCCGCCCAACGTCTATGCTCCCGCCGCTGCGGCGGCCCTCACCACACGACTGCTGGCCGACTCGCCGTATAACGCCACCGTCATCGTGGACCATGTCGAGAGCGCCACGGGCTGGGATGCTCCACCCACTGCGCCATGGCTTGCACAGGCCGCTCACGACTCCGGGTTGCGCTACTTCGGTGCCGCGCCCGCCAGCCTGGGCGAGGGCGGCAGCATCCCGTTCATGAACATGTTGGGCCGAAAATTTCCTGAGGCACAATTTTTTGTCATCGGGCTCGCTGGGCCGGATGCGGGGGCGCATGGGCCGGACGAATTTCTCCATCTCCCTATGGCCGAAAAACTTTCATGCTGCGTGGCATCGGTACTCGATGCTCACGCCCGTTCGGCTCACTAGTGGATCTCCTGCGCCGCAACAATCACTTTCGCACCCTGTTCATTGCCCAAATCGTTTCCTATTGCGGCGACTGGTTCGCCACCGTTGCGTTGCTCGGCATCGTGCACGACTACACCCACTCTGCGTTGCTGGTGGCTCTGGTGTGGGTGTTCCAAAGTCTGCCGGCATTTATTGTTTCGCCGTGGGCAGGGCCCGTGGCTGACCGATTCGACCGTCGCAAAATTATGGTCGGAGTATCGGCCGCGCAAGCGATGGCTGCTCTGGGGTACTTGCTCGTCCACTCGCGATCGACGGTGGCCTTTGGGCTCGTGGCTGAAACGCTCGTGGCCACCCTGGCAGCATTTTTCGGGCCCGCTTCCCAAGCCGCCATGCCCAATATTGTCGAGCCACAGGACCTTGGCACGGCCAACGCCATGATGGGCTCGACGTGGGGCGCCATGTTGGCTATCGGCGCCGCGCTGGGCGGCGTCTTCACCCACTTTGCTGGACGGTCCGCCGCATTCTTGGCCGACGCCGTAAGTTTCGCCATTGCCGGTTTGCTCATCGCCACGGTGCGGGTGCCGATGACCGAGCGGATCGGCCCGCCAAAGGGCAAGATGCGGCCGTTCCACGACTCTCGCGAAGCTCTGAAATTCGCTCGGAAACGGCCTCAGATCTTGGCATTGTTGGCATCGAAGTTTGCCTTCGGCATGGGTGCGGGTGCGGTGGCGCTTTTGCCCGTATTAGCCCGAAAGAAGTTCCACGGGGGAGATGGCATCACGGCGTTGTTTTTGAGCGCCCGCGGTACGGCCGTGCTCTTGAGCCCATTTCTGATCAAACGTTGGGTCGGCAGCTCAATTCCAAAAATTATTCGCATATGCGGATTTGCCACGACAATTTACGGAGCCATGTATTTCGGCGTCGCCACAGTGCCCGCCGTGGGCCTCGCCGTCGTTTTCGTCTTCATGGCCCACTGCGGAGGCGGGTGGCAATGGACGTACTCAACCATGGGGCTACAACTCGCCACACCTGACCAATTGCGCGGCCGGATTTTCGCAGCAGATTTTGCCCTCGTGACGCTCACAATGAGCATCAGCAGCACGGCCGCTGGCCTGCTAGCTGGCCGCTTTGGCCCGGGGCCAGTCATGGCAGGTTTGGCCACTACGTCGTTGCTAATCGGCGGCGCTTATTTCTGGTTCACCCGACACCTCACTGCAACCGTTGTCACGCAAGCGTCATCCAACGCCGACGCGTTGTAATACTTCGGCAAAATTGCCCCTAAAAATAGGCAAAATTGCCTGGAAACTGACGGCTCACTTGGTGCGTCCACGTGATTGACTTATACCCGGCTGACGTCAGCCTTGACAATCACGCGGACCATGGCAGACAACACGAATTTCACCGACAATTTCGATCCCCTTGCCGACACGTTCGACGCGTTCCGCGATCACTATGACGAGTTCGATGACAATGCCGGTGAGTTCGCCAACGAGCACCACGATGGCGAACTAGGAAGTCACGACTCTCACGGCCCCGTTCGACCTGATCACACTATTCGGGTCTTGAAAACTCGCCGCCATCTGGCCCTCGGTGGACTGATAATCGGCGGGGCTGCTGCCTTGATGCTCGCGGCGTTCTACGGCCTATGGGCGTATGACGTGCACAACCATGACGTCGTGCGCAATGTGACGATTGCTGGGCGACCGGTTGGTGGCCTGAGTCCAGACAAACTGCGAGCCGCACTCAGCAATTTGGATGCTGAATACAAGTCCACCAAGGTTCACATCACCACACCAGAAGGCGTGCTGGAAACGACGGCCGGCGATCTGGGCGTTGGGGTCGATATCGAGAAGTCCTTCGCAGCAACGTTGGCAGTAGGCCACCGGGGCGCGGTGTTACCACGGGCGTGGGATTGGGTCGGCACGATCGCTGGCGCCGATCACGTTGTGCCGATCCCCGTGACAGTCAACAGCGAGACATTTACCAAGACCATTACTGATCTCGAAAAGCAAACACTCGTGTTACCGATTGAACCCACCGTGGCCTTGAATGACAACGACCAATTTGTGGTCACCCCCGGTACACCAGGCTCTGGGCTTGACGTTCGTGCACTGGCGGCTTCGATTCCCACTTCGCTCGGCGGCGCAGCCAAAGGGTTCCAGCCCCTGTCGCTCACAGCCAGCCGACAAGTAGTAGCACCCAACTTTTCTGATGCCACTGCAAAATCGCTAGCTGATCAAGCCAACGACGTTGCCACCACCAGCCTCACGATCGTGGTCAATGGCAACAAGAAAACCATCAACCCGCATCGCGTGCGCTCCTGGCTCATGCCCCTGGTTGGGCCTCAGCAAGCTTCGCTCGGTATCAACAACGACCTGATTTCTAAGCAGCTCTCGGGAATATTTGACGGGGCGGCCGAACCCGGCGGCAACGCCAAGGTCTTCATCGATGACAACGGTAAGGTGGCCTACAAAGAGGGCACCACCGGTCACGGCTGTTGTGCAGATGCCCCGAACGCAATTTTGGACGCCCTCAAGACACACACAGAAACGCCAATCTCGCTCGAACTCCACGTCGTACCGCCTGCCCTCACAGTGGCCGACCTCCAGAAGCTCGGTGTCAAAGAAATAGTGGGCGAAGCCACAACTTTTCAGGCATGCTGCGGGAACCGCCAGAAAAACATTCATAAAATCGCTGACGCATCAAATGGTTGGCTGGTGATGCCCGGCGACACGTTCAGTCTCAATGCCGTGACTGGCGAACGACGCCTCGACAACGGTTGGTTTATGGCCGCGGGTATCGAGGGCGCTGGAGGCCACAAACCCCAACCGGGTGGCGGAGTTTCGCAATACACCACCACACTGTTCAACGCTGCCTTCAAAGCCGGGTTGCCAGTGCGTGGGCAAGCCCACACCGTGCACTTCGATCGGTACCCATACGGCATCGAAGCCACGTTGAGCTACCCGGGGCCCGACCTGAAATTTACCAACAACACGCCGTATGCCATCTTGATTTGGAATTCATACACCAACGATTCGGTGACCGCCCAACTCTGGAGCACAAAATTCGCGACCGGTGTGGCGGCGGCACCGCAAATCGAGAAACGCGAACTCTGCGAATTGTGGACCATCATCCGTACGACCACATTTGTGTCCGATGGTCACAAGGAAACCGACCGGTTCTCCGGCACGTACTACCCCGATGGAGCAGCAAACTGCAAGGGCGACCCGGCTCCAAAGTACGACGACAACGGCAACCCAATTCCGACGACCACCACGACCACGTTGCCCGGCGGTGTCACGACGGTAGATCCGAATGCCAGCACCACCACGACTGCTCCCGGAGCAACCTCCTCCTCCTCCTCGTCGTCAACCCCCTAGCTAGGCAACCCCCTAGCAAGGCAACACGAATCGGCCAACGTGCCGCTTACCGGGCGAATTTCCCGAATAGGCTGATCACTACATGACTGACATCCTCGATCCCCCGATGCCAAGCCATTCGGATACCGCGGCGACCGCCCCGGAAGCCGCTGGTAACAAGGCCCCGAAGCACAAGGCTGCCAAACGCCCAGTGGCAACACGGCTCGGCCTGTGGTCGCTCGTGACCGTGAGCGTCGCGGCGGCCTTACTCGCTGCCTTTTATGCCCTCTGGGCGCACGACATCCACAATCACAACGTCGTTCGGGACGTCGCACTTGCCCAACGAAACGTCTCGGGTCAGACTCCCGTTGAACTCGCCAAAACTCTGGCGCTCATTCAGGAAGAATTCGCGAATACGCCGATCACGATCAACACGCCCACGGTCACCGTCACCGCCACCGCCGCGGAAATGGGTGTCACCATCGACAGCGTCGCCACTAAAAATGCGACGCTGGCCATAGGCCATCGAGGCAGTTCGCTCAGTCGTCCATGGAATTGGCTCGGCTCACTAGTGGGCGCAGGTCACCAAGCTCAGCTCAACGTCAGCGTCGACGAGAAAGTATTCGCCGCAAAAGTGCGCGATCTCGAATCAGGCCAATCACGCAAGCCCGTCAACGCTGATGTGACGCTCGTGGCCGACAAATTCACTGTCACGCCAGCCGTGCCTGGCAACGTCATTGGCCTTGACGCCGCCATCAAAAAATTGCGGGCCCTCAAGCTGGCTGCACTCGCGCCCATTGCGGTGGATTCGCAGCCCGTCGTGGCGCAGGCGGCTTTTGGCGATGGCGATGCTCAAGCCCTCGCTGATCGGCTCAACGCTCTTGCCGCGCATCCACTCACTGTTTCGGTTGATGGCAAGTCGCAGACCGTACCACCGGCCATGGTGAGCTCGTGGCTCTCGCCGGTCATCGAAGACAACACCACCACGGTGGCGCTCGACGGCGCGAAAGCAACCGCGGATCTCTCGGCGATGTTTGGCAAAGCTGGCACCATAGGAGCGCCCCCCACCTTTAGGGTTGACTATCCAAATGGGCAAGGTAAAGACAAGCCCGGCGTCGTGACCATCGTGCCGGGCACGGATTCCACGGTGTGCTGCGAGGCAGCCCCGTCCACAATTTTGGCGGCCCTGAGCACGGCGGACACCACAACGCTTGATATGAAACTCAAGACAGTGCCAGCTGCTGTGGCCGCCGACCAAGCCAAGGCTCTGGGCATCACAGAGCGGATTTCCTGGTTCTCAACCCCTCACAATTGCTGCGAGAATCGAGTCATCAACATTCATCTGATTGCCGATGCGACGCGCGGAATGATCATCCAACCCGGCGAGACATTTTCGCTCAACAAGGCTGTCGGTGAGCGCACGCCAGCCAAGGGATACGTCAAAGCGGCGGGTATTTACTATGGCGCCCACGTCAACCAATACGGCGGCGGCACATCGCAATACACCACGACACTGTTTAACGCTGCGTTCTTCGCTGGCATGGATATCGTCGAATACCAGATGCATTCTGAATATTTTACGCGATATCCGTTTGGACGGGAAGCCACATTGTCGTGGACAAAGCCCGACCTTCGCATCAAAAACAATTCCGATCGCCCAATCATGATCTGGTCGTACTACAGCGGCACTCAGCTCAGCGTCGAGTTGTACGGCACCAAATACGTGACCACCTCCGACCAGACGAACCAAATCACCTCGCCGGTGGGCACGTGTACATATGTGAAAACCGAACGAACACGCGTATACGTGGATCCGAAACGCAAGTCAGAAATTGACTACTTCACCAACACCTACACCCGCCCGCTCGAAGAAGACTGCAAGGGCACGCCGGCCAAAAAGTACGACGAGAATTTCAATGTCGTGACAACCACCACGACAACGCTTCCCCCAGCCACCACCACGCTGCCGGGGGCGACGACAGCACCGACGGCTCCGCCTCCTTCGACTCCGTGAGCACTAACACATTTGGACGCGTTTTTGACGCGTGCATAGTTGGGGCAGGGCCATCGGGGACAGCAGCGGCAATCACGTTGGCCAAGGCGGGGCGAAGCGTCATCGTGGTTGACAAGGCCACCTTTCCCCGCGACAAATGCTGCGGCGACGGGCTCACCGCGGGAGCGTTGCGATTGCTCGAATCCCTCGGCCTCGACCCCGCCAAAGTCTCTTCGTGGACGACGGTCGATGACGTCATCGTGCGCTCACCGTCGGGACGCACGGTCACGTTTCCTATGCCGCCAAATGCCGGTGCCTATTCCGTGGTGGCCCGTCGAGTCGATCTGGACAACGCTTTGGTCGCTCTCGCCCGAGCCAACGGTGTCACCGTCGTCGAAGATGCACTGCTCACCAGTTGCGTGCCATCGAGCAACGGCGTCATCGTCAACGCCAGCGGGCACGTCATTGAAGCCCGGTTTGTCATAGGTGCCGATGGCATGTGGTCGCCGCTGCGAAAATTGCTTGCTCCCCCGACGCCGAACGAGCCAACGTATCTGGGCGAATGGCACGCGTTTCGGCAGTATTTCACCGGCGTGACCGGGCGAGCCCAACACGAGATGTTCGTGTTCTTCGAGAGAGATCTTTTACCGGGATACTTCTGGTCGTTCCCACTCGGCAACGGAACCGCAAATCTCGGCTTTGGCATCGTGCGCGACGGCGACCAATCGGTGCAACACATGAAAAACTTGTGGCCAGAAATTCTCGCCCGCCCGCATATTTCTGAGCTCCTCGGGCCGGGTGTCGAGGCGGAATCACCCCACAAAGCATGGCCAATCCCCGCCCGAATCACCGCTGCCGTGTTGAGCGCCGCAGGTGGTCGAGCGCTCTTCGTGGGCGACGCCGCCAGTGCCACCGATCCAATGACTGGTGAAGGCATCGGGCAGGCGTTGCTCACTGGCACCCTGGCGGCACGAGCCATCCTGCGAGGTGCCGCGCCTGTGGAAGTCGCCAACTTGTATGAGTCGTCAGTGCATCGCCATCTCAGCGCCGACCACAAACTCGCAGCGCTGTTGTCGGGGTGGTTACGCAAGCCGCTCCTGGCCCGTGGCTCACTCCGAGTGGCGGGGCTCAACTCATGGACGCGGCGAAATTTTGGTCGTTGGCTCTTCGAGGACTACCCCAGGGCCATGTTGTTTACGCCTCGGCGGTGGCATCGAAAGATGTTCACCGGACAGGGCTCATACCAAAATCGGTAGCTAGCCTAGCGGCCCATGCGCACCCGACTCACCGACCTGCTCGACATTGAACACCCCGTGATGCTGGCCGGGATGGGCGGAGTGAGCTATCACGAGTTAGTGGCCGCGGTCAGCGAGGCTGGCGGCATTGGCACCCTCGGGGCGTCCACCATGGGTGGCGAGGAATTGCGGAGCGAAATCTCGCTCACCAAACAACTTACCACCAAGCCGTTCGGGGTCGATCTACTGACCGCCATTGCCGGGCAACTCGAGCACGGCATTGACGCCATCATCGACGGAGGCGCGCGCATTTTCGTGGCCGGTCTCGGCGTGCCGCGAGACATTATCGAGCGCTTGCATAGTCACAACGTGCTCGTTGGCTCGATGTGCGGCAAAGTTCGCCACGCTATTGCCGCCGTGGCCAGCGGATGCGATTTCGTGGTGGCGCAGGGCACAGAAGGCGGCGGCCACACGGGCACGGTCGCCACGATGACTCTGGTGCCGCAGGTTGTTGACGCCGTTGGCTCGCAAGTGCCCGTAGTGGCCGCTGGTGGCCTGTACGACGGCCGTGGTCTGGCGGCCAGCCTGGCCCTCGGTGCCGACGGAGTATGGATCGGCACTCGGTTCATTGCCACCCCAGAAGCCCGTGCTGTCGTTGGGTACAAAGAGACGATGTTGACCTTGGCCGAAGACGACACCGTGATCAGTCGGGCGTTCACCGGAAAGACATGTCGGGTGATTCGTAACGACTACACGCAACACTTCGAAGATCACCCTGGCGACCTCAAAAAATTTCCCGATCAACTCCTCGTGGCCATGAAAGCCGATGTCAGTCACCTCGGCTACCCGAGCGATTACGTGGCGGATCCCCACCGGGAATTCATGCCGTGTGGCCAAGGCGTCGGGGCGATTAACGATCTCGTGCCAGCCGGCGACATCGTGCGTTCCATGGTCGCGCAAGCCACCCGCACGATGGAGCGTATTTCCGCGCTCAAGTAGTCCAATAATTCGTGCCGATACGTCAACTATCGACTCGATCCTTCACTCCGAATTCGCGGCTAGCGAAGTAAAACTTCCCGATGCCGCGTCCACTATGCGCAACGTGCTCACGACCTACGGTGCGCTTGATCTCGACGTGTATTCGCCCGAGCTCATCGCCAGCTGGAATAAACGTCTCGACCCCCTTCTCGAGAGCCGAGATTCCGACGCGCGCAGTTACGTCGGGGCGAGCGAGCTGCATGATCTGGGCATTTTTGGCGAGCAATTTACGCCAAACCTGCTCGCCAGTTTTGAGACGTTGCAAGAGCATCCGGTGCTCTATCACTGCCACGTCTACGAGACAGCAGGAGAACAAACCAAGCCACATATTGGCAGCCACAATCTCAACGGATGGCATCGCGACATCGAGACGTTGGGTGTGTTTCCCACGGATCCGCTCGCCTTTTTGAGTGTATTTACGCTGCTCAGTGATGTCAACGATGGTGATGGCGCGTTCGAAATCGTGCCGCGATACCCAGAACGAATTCCCAACAACGGCGAACCGTGCGTCCAAATGACCGGCCAGGCCGGCCGCACGTTGATGTGGAATCGGTCCTTTTTCCATCGAGCGTCACCCAATAGCGGCACGAGACGCCGGCGCATTTTGAAACTGTCAATCCAGCCCGCCCGATTACCCAATGATCGCCTCGGGCTGAACGAATTCACCTCGATTGACGGCGTAGGCCCAGAACTCCGTAGCCTGTTGGGGGCGGGACACCGGTTCGCTCAGGCGGCGCTACCCAACTTCAACACCCCGACGCCGCGGGGCGAAGTCAAACTCACAACCGCTGGGCGAGTGAGTTACCGAGTCATTCAGACCGCACGATCTCTCCGAAAATGATCCAGCCGGCAGTTGCTGCGCCGCTACTCCATGTCGGATTAATCGGCTCAGGTCGTCGGATTCGCAACAATTTTCTGCCCGCGTTTTCCTGCTTGAGCGATCACGCTGTCGTGCGCGGCATCACGTCGCCGACCGCCGCTCATCGCGACGAGGTCGCCAGGCTTTGGGGTATTGAGTCGTGTGAGTCGGTCGCATCACTGGAGCCAGCAAGCCTTGATGTGGTGTGCGTCAGCGTCAAGACTGACGCTGTGCCCGATGTGCTGAGATCGTTGCTGCCATGGGCGGCGAACCTTGCGCTCATTGTGGACACGCCCGTGGTGGGCCGTGCCACCCACCTTCGTGCCACCCGCCTGTTACGAAAATTTGCCGACGTTCGCGTGGCGGAGGATTATATGAATTTTCCACGCTATGAACTGTTACGTACCGCCGTGGCCTCTGGCGTAATTGGCGACCTTCAGCGAGTGGAGTTGCATCACAACGCCTACCGATACCACGGGCTGGCACTCATCCGCTCGCTGGCCGAGTTCGCTCCCGTGCGCTCAGTGCGACGCTCTTCGAGCGAACCAAATGCCGTGTCTCTGAGGGTGCGGTTGCGGGGCGGCGTGGTCGGCCTGATGACCGAGCCGTACGACTACGGCAACGGTTCGCTCGTCGTTGCAGGCACGAACGGGCAGATCACTCATATAGAAGAAGTCATCAATACCGACGGGCGTCTGGCTAGTTTGCGCATTGGAGAGCGTACTTTGACGCCCCGTCACCTCGTTGCCCTACAAGCCTTGGGTACCGGCGGGCAGGTGGCCGACGATCGCGATTTCAATCACGAAAAGACGTGCGGGCTCATCCGCATCATCGAAAGTTTTTGGCAACCAGACAATTTGAATTGCCGATATTCATACGTCGATGCCCTCAAAGATCACGTCGTGACCGCCGGGGCCCGTGTGGCTATATCGAGTCGACGATCTCTCGCAGCTGCTCGATAGAGCGCAACGCATTGGGCCCAATCGGGTTCACGCTCAGCACGGTGACGCCCGCAGCTTTCATAGCGGCGACGCGCTCAGCTACATAGCTTCCGGGCCCGACGAAATTCATGCCAGCTAACCATTCGCGGGGCACCGCGACGGCGGCCTCAGATTTGTGACCGTCGAGGTACAAGTCTTGAATTTCTTTCGCTTCCGCCTCGAAGCCGTAGCGGCAGGCCACATCGTTGTAAAAGTTCTGCCCCCGAGCGCCCATGCCGCCGACATACAGTGCGACTTGCGGGCGTCCAGCGTCCAAAATCTTTTCAGCCACATCGCCCACAAATTCCTCGCCAATAGCGAGCGCGCCGCCGGCTGAAATTTCCAGCGCCCCCAGGTCGCTGGACCGCTTGGCGGCGCCGGCCTTCAAGCTGTCGCCCCACACCAGGTGCGCCCGCTCCGGGAAGAAAAAGATCGGCAACCAACCGTTGGCATGTTGAGCGGTCGACTCGACTGATTTGCCCATAAGGCTAGCCCACCAGATCGGGATGTCACTACGCACCGGATGATTGATCAATTTGAGCGCCTTACCGAGCCCGGTGCCTTGGCCCTCTGGCAGCGGCACCTTCACAGTTTGGCCGTCGAATTCGAGTTTCTCGCGACGCCACACCTTGCGGCACACCTCGATGTACTCGTTGATGCGCGTCATCGGCTTCTCAAACGGGACGCCGTGAAAGCCTTCGATAACCTGAGGCCCAGAAGCGCCCAAACCCAAAATGAATCGACCATCGCTCACATAGTCACAGCCGGCCGCCGTCATAGCCATCAAAGCCGCCGTGCGGGAAAAGACGTTGACGATGCCCGTGCCAATCTCTACACGCTCCGTCTTGGCGGCGAGGTACCCGACCTGACTGATGGCGTCGTAGCTATAGGCCTCGGGGATCCACACTTGGTCGAGTCCGGCTTTTTCAAGCTCGACGACCTGTTGGACGCCTTCTTTAAAACCACCGGAATAACTGAGCATCATGCTGAGCTTCATGCGGCCGACCTTAGCGGCCTCTAGCTGTTGAGCTCCACCCGGACGGGCAGATGTTTGATGCCAGAAA
>JAYWAI010000194.1:0-5316 GCA_043782545.1 Acidimicrobiia bacterium | reverse complement strand
GGCGGTGGTTGTCGACGCGCCAACAATGCTCGACTCCTTGTCGCTTGAATCCAAGGCTCATTTCGACGCCGTGCAGGCCGGCCTTGCCGTGCTGGGTATTCCGTTTGAGATCGAAACGCGACTGGTGCGTGGGCTGGATTACTACCGGTACACACTGTTCGAATTCGTAGCCGATTCGCTTGACTCGGCGCAAAATGCCATCGGCGGCGGAGGTCGTTATGACGGCCTGGTGGCTGACCTCGGTGGCGACGACGTGGCCGGGATCGGCTTTGGTTTGGGCGTCGATCGCACGCTGTTGGCCTGTGACGCCGAGGGCGTGTTTGCTGCGCCGAGCCGTGCTGCTGACGCTTTCGTTGTCGACACTACCGGCGGCTTGGAAGCGCTCAAATTGTGCGCCGAATTGCAAGCGGCCGGCGTGCGGGCCGAGCGCGCCTACGACAACCGTTCCATGAAAAGTCAAATGAAAGCTGCTGATCGCTCGGGCGCGAGGGTGGCTGTCTTGGTTGGCTCCAACGAACTCGCCGACGGTGTGGTGACACTGCGCCCCATGCGCGGGCACGCCGTACCGATTCGGGCCGACGCCGAAACGGTTCGCGCCCAGGGCGCGGCGAGCGGCGAGAATGTTGCCGAGTCATTGGCGCCTGTGGCAGTGCAACGAGCTGTGCCTCGTGATCAAATCGTTTCCGAAGTGGAGAATTTCCTGCAATGAGTATGCGTACCGACTATTCCGGTCGTCTGACCACAGCCGACATTGGCCGCACGGTGTCGCTGTGCGGCTGGGTTGCCCGCCGTCGCGAACATGGCGAACACCTCGCGTTCGTAGACGTGCGTGACTACACCGGCCTGATGCAATGCGTAGTCGACAACGCTGTCGATGTGCGCAGCGAATACGTTGTGCGCATCACCGGCACTGTGGCCGCACGCCCAGAAGGCACCATCAACGCCACGTTGCCCACCGGGCAAATCGAATTGCAGGATTGCGTCGTTGAAGTGTTGCGTTCCGCCGAGCCGCCGCCATTCCCGATCGACGACCGCGCCGACGGCGTGGATGAAAACTTGCGCCTCAAGTTTCGCTATCTCGACATGCGACGTGAGCGCATGCAACGCAACATGCGCACCCGCGCCAAGGTCAACTCGGCCATCCGTGGAGCCATGGAACGTCAGGGTTTCGTAGAAGTTGAGACACCATCACTGGTGCCGTCGACGCCAGAAGGTGCCCGAGAATTTATTGTGCCGTCGCGCCAACAACCCGGCTCGTTTTACGCGCTGCCCCAATCGCCGCAACTGTTCAAACAGCTCTTGATGGTGGGCGGCATCGACCGCTACTACCAATTGGCGCGTTGCTTGCGTGACGAAGATTTGCGAGCCGATCGCCAATACGAGTTCACCCAATTGGACGCCGAAATGTCCTTCGTTGACGAAGACGACGTGTTCGCTGCGATCGGCGAAGCAGTGCTTGACGCTGCCGAAGCCGTGTTGGGTGTGCGTCCCGAGGAAATTCCGCGGATCACTTGGCATGAGGCCATGAACCGATTCGGCGTTGACAAACCCGACTTGCGATTTGGTATGGAACTCAACGAACTCACGCCGATTTTTGCATCGACCGAGTTCAAAGCGTTCGCTGGCGCCAAGTCGATTAAGGGCATTTGTGCGTCCGGGCGGGCCGAAGATTTTGGTCGCAACAAGCTCGACGGCATGACCGACCGGGCCAAGAAAATGGGCGCCAAAGGATTGGTGTGGCTCAAAGTCGCCACCGATGGCACGCTTGAATCACCTGTCGCAAAGTTCCTTTCCGCCGATGCGTCAGCCGCGCTGATCGCCACGTTTGACGCCAAAGCAGGCGACCTGATTTTGATCGTGGCTGACGAGTGGTCAACCACGTGTGAAGTGCTCGGCACGCTCCGCAACGACCTGGGCCGCCCGCCGGTGTACGAGGGCCCGTACCGTTACGTGTGGGTCGTCGACTTCCCGATGTTCGTAGGGCGCGACGCCGTGACAGGTACCCCCAAGCCGGGGCATCATCCTTTTACGCAGCCTCACGTCGACGACATCGACTGGCTTGAAACCGACCCCATGTCGGTGCGCAGCCGGGCCTATGACCTCGTGCTCAATGGCTGGGAACTGGGCTCTGGTTCGATCCGAATCCACGAGCACGAAATGCAACAACGGGTGTTCAACCTGTTGGGTATCACACCAGAAATGGCGCAAAAGAAATTCGGCTTTTTCCTCAACCCGTTCAAATACGGTGCGCCTCCGCACGGTGGTTTCGCCTTCGGCATCGACCGTCTGGTGGCCATTTTGGCCGGGGAAGAAAACATCCGTCAGGTCATCGCGTTCCCGAAAACGCAAACCGGTATGGACCCCATGACCGAGGCTCCAACACCAGTGGCCGAGAGCCAATTGATCGAATTGGGCATCCGGGTACTGCCGCCCAAACTGAGCTAGCGGCGAAATCGCGGTGGACCTTTTCGCTGACGCCGCCGAACAACGTCTCAAAGCCCAAGCTCCTCTGGCTGCACGCCTCCGGCCGCGCACGCTCGACGATGTTGTAGGGCAGGAGCATGTGCTCGGGCCTGGCAAACCGCTGCGAAAACTGATCGAAGCGGATCGCTTGCAAAGCGTGATCTTGTGGGGCCCCCCGGGAGTCGGCAAAACCAGTTTGAGTCAGCTGATTGCCCATCACACCAAGAAGCATTTCGTGCAACTCTCGGCCGTGAACGCCACCGTGAAGGACGTGCGGGAAGAAATCGAAGGTGCCCGCATACGCCTGGGTCAACATCAGCGTGGCACGATTTTATTTCTGGACGAGGTACACCGGTTCAACAAAGCGCAACAAGACGCGCTGCTGCCAGCCGTCGAAGAAGGCTTGTTGACGCTCATTGGAGCAACCACCGAGAACCCATATTTTGAAGTCAACCCGCCGCTATTGAGCCGCTCGACGTTGTTCCGTTTGGAGCTCCTCAACCACGCCGCCACCGAAACGCTGTTGCGTCGAGGCTTGCAGGCCGAGGGCACCACGGGTACCGATGAAGCCATAGCGTTCTTGGCCGAACGTGCCGACGGCGACGGGCGTCAAGCTCTTACGGCGCTCGAAGTGGCGGTGGCCCTTGCCTACCCCGGCTCGGTTGATCTCAGCCACGCCGAAGCAGCCATGAGCATGAAGGTCATCCGCTATGGCCGTGATGACCACTACGACGTGATTTCAGCGTTCATCAAAAGCATTCGGGGCTCTGACGCCGATGCCGGCCTGTACTGGCTCGCCGTGATGTTGGAGGCGGGGGAGGATGCCCGATTCATTGCGCGCCGGCTGGTGATTTTGGCCAGCGAAGACGTTGGCATGGCCGATCCCAATGGTCTTGTGGTAGCCGCCGCCGCTGCCCAGGCGCTCGAATTCGTGGGCCTACCCGAGGCCCAACTCAACCTCGCCCAGGCCGTCGTGTACCTCGCTAACGCACCGAAATCGAACCGCTCTGCAATGGGTATTTGGAACGCCAGAGCGTGGGTTCGGGATCATCCGCGCGGCGAGGTCCCCATGCATTTGCGAGACGCCCACTACAAAGGTGCGGCCAAACTCGGCCACGGCAAGGGCTACGACTACCCGCACGATGACCCAACGGGATGGGTGCCCCAGCGCTATCTGCCTGACGGCATTCCAAGCTTCTACACCCCGACTGCGAACGGGTATGAGGCCGAGGTGGCGGCTCGAGCTCAGGCGGTCGCGGTTAAGATGCCAATTCGTGAGAGCAGCTGACTTCGCCGCGATAACCGTGGCCATTGTGGCCACCGTGGCCGCCACACTCACGCTTGTGGTGCTGCATCAAGTGATCAAGTCGCTCAAGGCCGTAAAGACCGAGCTGGCGGCGATCCCTGTAGTACTGGCTGAGCTCCGTGATGCCGTGGCCCAATCCCAAGCGCAGGTCGACCGGGTCGATACGTTGGTGGGTACCGCGGAGGCCATCAGCGCTCGTATCGATTCTGCGTCTCGCGTCACGCAAGCCGCGCTGAGCGCGCCAGTCATCAAGGTCGCTTCTTTCGCCAGTGGTACCAAGGCCGCGGCCCGAAAACTGCGTCGGGTTGACGCACCTGCGGGAGCAAAATAGCGTGATTCGTCGAATAATGTGGATGGCTGTCGGAGCCATTGGCGCGGTGAGCGGAAGCCGTTTCGTGAAACGCAAAGTCGAGGTGGTGCAGGCCAAATTGGCACCCTCAAATATGGCAAATCAGGCGGTCGCCAAGGTGCGCGGCCAAGGACGTCGAGTCAAAGACGCCATCCAAGCCGGGCGCGACACCGCCACCGCCAAGCAAAGCGAGATGCGTAGCAAAATTCGATAGCTCCATCGGCGCGCTTGGGGCCGTGTGCGGGTGGCGCGTAATGGCTGAAAGTCCCCGTTGAGCCGCTGAGTATCATGGCGACACCATGCAAGCCAACGAACTTCGCCGTGCCTACACCGATTTTTTTTCACAACGTGGTCACACCGTGGTGCCATCAGCAAGCCTGATCCCGCACGACCCAACCGTGTTGTTCACCGTGGCCGGCATGGTGCCCTTCAAGCCGTACTTTGTCGGCGATGAGGTGCCCCCGTACAAGCGGGCGGTGAGCGTCCAAAAGAGTGCTCGCGCTGGTGGCAAACACAACGATCTCGATGATGTTGGCCGCACGAAACGCCATCTCGTGTTCTTTGAAATGATGGGCAATTTCAGCTTCGGCGACTACTTCAAAACTGATGCCATCCCGTGGAGCTGGGATTTGGTGACCAACGTTTTTGGGCTGGATGGCGACCGCATTTGGGTCACCGTGCATGAAAGTGACGACGAAGCCGAAGCGATTTGGCATGAGCAGGTCGGCGTGCCTATGAACCGTATCCAACGCCTCGGCGACAAGGACAATTTTTGGCAGATGGGCGATACCGGGCCGTGCGGTCCGTGCTCGGAATTGCACATCGACCGGGGTGCGGCGTTTGGCCCCGATGGCGGCCCGTTGAATGATCCGGGCGGCGACCGATTTATGGAATTTTGGAACCTGGTGTTCATGCAATACAACCAGGCGCCCGATGGTTCACGCACACTGTTACCCAAGCCGTCAATCGACACCGGCGCTGGTTTGGAACGCATTCTGACGTTGCTGCAAGGCGTTGACTCGGTGTGGGAGACCGATCTCATGATGCCTCTGATCGATCAGGGCCAATCGCTCACCGGCAAGACGTACCGCGTGGGCGATTACGACCATCGCGAGAGTTTCAGCTTGCGCGTGCTCGCCGAGCACGCGCGCAGCTCGGCCATGCTCGTGACTGACGGCGTGTTCCCGAGCAACGAAGG
>JAYWAI010000193.1:0-5318 GCA_043782545.1 Acidimicrobiia bacterium | reverse complement strand
GATCCTTGATGACCTTGAGCGGCAAAAAATGGTCGCGCTGTTGAATCAAGATCCACCGCAGTCGATCGACGTCGGTATCGTAAAAACGGCGGTAACCGCTCGGCGTCCGTTCCGGATTAATAAGCCCTTGGCTCTCCAAAAATCGAATTTTAGAAATCGAAATATCGGTGAATTCGACTTGCAGGAGCGTGAGCACGTCTCCAATGGACCGATGATCTGGCTGCGCTGGGTCGCTCATACGTGCCCGATCATGACAAATATCGCGGGTCAGGAACTAAACCCGGCATAAAAGAGCAGCCGGAATTTCCCAATTTGCACTTCGTCGCCGTTGCCCAGCTTGACCGATGAGATCAAAATGCGGTTCACATACGTGCCGTTGAGCGATCCTGCGTCACGCACGTGGAAGCCGTCGGCCATCTTGATGAACTCAGCGTGACGGCGAGACACCGTGACGTCGTCCAGAAAAATGTCGCTGTCGGGATGACGCCCGGCGCGGGTGATTCCGTCAGAAAGCGTGTACCGGGACCCGGCCGTCTGGCCCTTTGGGATCACCAAAGTGGCCAGTCCGTCGGGAATTTCATCCAGCGAAAGCGCCGATATTTCCGTGGTTGAGTCAATCGAGTCGACACCAAAGAAGTTGACGGTGTGCTCTTCGCGCGATAGTTCCAGGGGCGACCCGCAGGCTGAGCAAAAGTTTGCGCCCGAAATATTCTTGTGCCCGCACTGATTACAAAAAATTTCCGACGACATAGCGCTAACCGTCGATCAGCGCTTGATAGGCAGCAGCATCCATGAGCGACTCAACATCAGCCAGATCGTCAGGGGCGATCACGAACATCCAACCATTACCATAAGGATCAGAGTTAACGAGCTCTGGTGAAGTGGTGAGTGCGTCGTTGACAGCTGTGACGACGCCCGAGATCGGTGCGTAAATTTCCGATAGTGACTTCGTCGAATCAACTTCGCTCACCGACTCGCCAGCCTGGGCCCGCGCTCCGACGGTTGGCAGCCCTACGTACACCACATCGCCCAGATTGTCTTGCGCGAAATGGGTAATCCCGACGCGAACGGCTCCGCCTTCGATCCGTGCCCATTCGTGGTCGGATGAATACTTCAGGTCACTGGGTACTGTCACGGTCGTCACGATACCGCATGGGTGTGACGCTCTAGGCGACCTTCGGCTAAAGCTTTGCGACCTGCAGGCACGTATTGCGCTAGCGCCCACCAGGCCAACGCCAGGCCAGGAATCCCGGTACACCATGCCACCACCGTCCAGACGTGATGGGTCGAAATGTGTGCATGACCGAGCAAGAAAAATGGGAAGGCTGTCATGAGACCAAAAGCTCCACATTTGCCGACCCACGTCACGTCTATGCGTCGAGCTCCCAGCACGCCTAGGACGATCGCTGCGATTGACACGAGCACCTCTCGTGCGATCACTGACCAGGCAAACCACAGGGGCACTGAATGATCGATCATCATCGA
This sequence comes from Acidimicrobiia bacterium, assembly GCA_043782545.1. Taxonomy (GTDB): domain Bacteria; phylum Actinomycetota; class Acidimicrobiia; order Acidimicrobiales; family JBBRKR01; genus JBBRKR01. The sequence continues at coordinate 3,833 of JAYWAI010000193.1, read as the reverse complement.
AATAATCCCGATGCCCAACAGCAGTCGATCGGCAAGCGGATCCAAAACTTTTCCCAGAAGGCTAATCTGATTGAACCGGCGAGCGATATACCCATCGACCCAATCAGTGGCACCGAGCAGGGCGAGCAGCCACGCGGCGCCTACCCGATTATGGCGGCTGAACAAAAGCCACAAAAACAGTGGCATGGCCGCCAGACGCAGCAATGAAATCAGATTCGGAATCGTCCATGGATTCAGACCCGGTTTGGATACCTCTTCGCCCACAGAACTTTTCCCCATGGCGCGACAGTACGCGCCTGGACGTCCCCGGGCGCGTCACCCCATCCATCGAGCGCGTAGATTGCGCCGCATGACACAAGTACTCACCGACCATGTCGCTTTCATCACCGGTGCCGGCTCGGGCCTGGGCGCCGCAATGGCCCGACGATTAGCTGCCGATGGTGCGTTTGTAGTCGTCAACGATGTCAACGTGGATGCCGCCCAAGCTGTGGCCAATGAAGTTGGCGGTCTCGCCAGTGTGTTTGACGTCACGCATTCCGAGGCCTTCGATCTTGGCATCGACAATGTGGTGGAGCGCTATGGCCGCCTCGACATTGTTGTGAACAACGCTGGCATTGCTCCCCCGGTCGATATGGCACGGATGGAAATCTCTGTGAACAATCAAATGGCGAGGATGGAAGGCCGCCTTGCTGACATGCAACCCACCAATACCATCGTGGATCTGAGCGATCGCGACTGGGACCGGATGATTCGCACCCATCTCTATGGAGCGTTTTATGGCGTGCGTGCTGCGTTGCGCCACATGATTCCCGCACGAACGGGATCGATCATCAACATTTCATCCGTGCTCGGCCAACGCCCAGAAGAAGGACCTATTGACTACTCGGCAGCGAAGGCGGGCATTATCGCGGTCACGAAATCAGCGTCTCGCGAAGCGGCACCCTTTGGCGTTCGCGTCAACGCAGTGTGCCCCGGCTGGATCGATACGCCGTTACTGAAAGACTTTGACGATATGCTCAAGATGGGAATTGTGATGCGGATTGGCATGGGGCGAATGGGCCAAGCCAGCGAAATTGCCGAGCTCGTTCGGTACTTGGCCGGACCCGAGAGTTCGTATTCAAACGGCGACGTTTTTACCGCTTCGGGAGCCTTCTAATGCCCACCATTTTCACTCGAATCATTGCCGGGGAAATTCCCGGCACGTTTATATGGCGCGACGACGTGTGCGTGGCATTCATGTCGATCAACCCCATTAACCAAGGTCACGCACTGGTTGTGCCTCGCCTTGAGGTGGACCAATGGACTGACTTGCCTGCCGACGTCGCCGCGCACTTGATGACCGTGTCGCTCACGATTGGCGTGGCGCAAAAGAAGGCGTTTACGTGTGAGCGCATCGGCCTGATGATCGTGGGTTTCGAAGTGCCGCACGTGCATATTCATTTGATACCGGCGTCGAGCATGGAACACTTCAGCTTTCGCGACGCAGCCGTGTCGCCCGATTTCGACGAAATCAATAGCGCCGGGGCCGCCATCACCACTGCGCTAGAAATTCCGAGTTAGAAGAGTTTCGAGGTGCCGCGGGCGGTCGGCGACATGCCCGGTACCCCATCCGTCACGACGATTGGCGCAATGTTGTCGGCGGTTTTGTTTCGCACGTTGCCCACCGCGGTGGACACCGGGTACATCGTAAGCAGTCCCTGGGGTGCGGGAACCAGTAATTTACCCAACACACCAATGTCATAATTCGTAGGGTCGATCCACTCATGCCAACGCGACGCCGGCAACAGCACCGGCATTCGATCATGAATAGGTTTCATGTCGTCATTGGCCGTCGTGGTGATGATGCAATTGGTATGCAACGCCTCAGCCGCACTGCGGTCGGGCCCCTTCCACGTCTCCCACAAACCGGCAAACGCGAGCGGCTCGTGATCGACTCGCTGGATGAACATCGGCTGCTTCGATTTGCCGTCCGGCAGCACTTTCCACTCAAAGAATCCATCGACCGGAATGATGCATCGACGCTTGGCGAAGGCTGATTTGAAGCTGGGCTTTTCGGCAATCGTTTCGCTGCGGCAGTTGATCATCTTGGAGCCGATTTTTGTGTCCTTCGCCCACATGGGCACAAGGCCCCACTGGAACGTTTCAAGCAACAGTTCGTTGCCTCTGGCCACGACGGCGTACACATCGTTGGTGGGCGCCACGTTGTAGCTCGGGGCGAGCAACGATTCCGACGCCAACGTGGCGCCGAAATATTGCGCCATCTGATCTGGGGGCGTTGTGGATACATATCGACCGCACATGCTGAATTGCTCCTACGTCGTGTTAATCGTAAAACTAGTGTGCCGTAATGGCTCGGCACCCGTACCTCGATCACGATGGCCCAATCGCGTTCGCCCATCGCGGCGGCGCCCACGACTTCCCCGAAAACACAATTCGTGCGTTTCGGGCTGCAGTCGAAATGGGGTACCAGTACATAGAGACGGACGTGCATGCCACCAGCGACGGTGTGCTGGTGGCGTTTCATGATTTCTCCCTCGATCGAGTGACCGATCAAGCCGGCAAAATTCGTGATACCACTTGGGCCAATGTCAAAGCGGCAAAGATTTCCGGCACCGAACCAATTCCACGATTCGAAGATCTTCTCGAGGCGTTGCCCGATACTCGGATCAATATCGATGTCAAACATGAGACAGCAATCGCACCGCTGATCGATGCCATCAAGCGATTCGACTGTGTGGACCGCGTGTGTATTGGCAGCTTTTCCGGCGGACGACTCGACGCGATGCGTGGTGCGTTTGGCAGCGCGTTGTGCACGTCACTGAGCCCTCGAGAAGTGGCCAGACTGCGCGCTTCGGCGTGGGGAATCGGGTCATTGAAGACGGTCGCTCGCTGCGCCCAAGTGCCCGTACGCCAAGGCCCACTGCCGGTAGCCGACGCCAAATTTATTGCTGCTGCTCACAAGATCGGGCTGGATGTACACGTCTGGACGATCGATGAGCCCGACGAAATGAACCGCCTGTTTGACCTCGGCGTCGACGGGATCATGACCGACCGGCTCGAGACACTCAAGGGCGTGATGACAGAACGAAAAATTTGGCCAGAGCGGTAGCCCCGGCCGTTGCGCTATCGCCGAATTGGCACTACCCCAGGCAATACAGGTATCCGTTGCGACTTCCAATGTAGATCTTTCCATCGAATACGACCGGTGTTGCTTCCATGGCCTGGCCGCCATTGGGTACCTTGACATTCCAAATTTCCGGTGGGTCGACCAGCGTGTTGGATACGTCGAAGGCGTGCACGACTCCGTCACCGTCGGGCATAATTAACACGTTGTCTACCACCACGGGCGACGCCCAGAACGACGCGTCCGCCGCCGCCGGATAGGTTTTCTTCCATCGAATGGCGCCAGTTTGCGTATCTAAGCCCATGAGTTGGCCTGTTGTTTCGGCCGCAATAAGCACGTCGTTGTGCAGCGCCGGCGTCGACCAAAAACCAGACTTGCCACCATTGTCAAATTGATGCGACCACACCAAACTGGCATCGGGATTCGCCGGGTCGTACTTCGAAGGATCCAGTTTCATGATGTCGCCGACTTTCTTGGCGCGCGCACTCTTTCGTTTTGATTCCGAGTTGACGTACAACATGCCTTGCTTGTCGATCACGATCGACGCATCGGTATCATCACCGGTCCAGAAACGAAACGTCTGTTTCGGTATAGCACCCGTTTCAACCCCCGTGAGATCCCAACCCTGCACAAGCCCGCCCGAGTTGGCGAAATACACCGTATGGCCATAGAGGGCCAGAGAATTTTCGATCGAGACGTTCTTGTCAGC
>JAYWAI010000192.1:0-14177 GCA_043782545.1 Acidimicrobiia bacterium | reverse complement strand
AGTTCGAGTGGCCCGTGGTCGCCGCGGTATTCATCGCCGCCGGCAAGGCAATTCTCCATGCGTTTGAAGTACGGCAAGCAATGGGCATAGCTCCAGGTTTCCATGCCTGGCTCGCTTGCCCAACGCTCAAAGTCAAGCGGGTTGCCCCGTTGAAAGATCATGCCGTTGATGCTCGATGAGCCACCGAGCACTTTGCCGCGAGCGTGGTAGATCTTGCGCCCGTTCATGTATGGCTCAGGCTCTGACTCGTATTTCCAGTCGTAGAATTTGCTACCGATCGGGAATGTGAGCGCAGCGGGCATGTGAATGAACACATCCCACTTGTAGTCGGGGCGACCAGCTTCGAGCACGAGGACCTTGCTGTCAGGATTGGCGCTGAGCCGGTTGGCCAGCGCGCAACCAGCGGAACCGCCGCCGACGATAATGAAGTCGTACATGAATATCTCTTTCAATTCTTCTGGCGGATGTGCGGTTGCCGAATCGCTACTAGCCAGATTCGGTGGTGCTCGAGGTGTTGTCAATAATTCGTTTCGCCGCCGCTATGACTGCCTGAGCGACATTTTCCGGCACGTGGTGCGTGCGCACAGAGGGAAATCGGTACGCCGGGCCGTGGGCGTGAACCGCGCCGATCACGGCTCCGTTGCGGGCCACAATGGGCGCCGCGACCGAGTTCATGCCCACCAAAAACTCTTCGTACACCCAGCAGAATCCTTGGTGACGAATCGATGCCAACCGCTTTCGGAGCAGACGATGGTCGACGATTGACTTTTCAGTGAAGCGCTCGAGCGGACGCGACAGATAGTCGTCGATGAACTCGGCCGGTGCGTGAGCCAGCAATACCAGGCCGCTGGACACGACGTGCAGGGGTACGACTTCACCTGTCCAATCACGCACTTGGACCGGATTTTCAGACTCGACTTGATCGATGTAGCGCACGAGCCCACCCTCAAGCACTGAAAGCCCCGTAGCCTCTCCCGTCTCGCGCATCAAGTCAATCAGGTGAGGTTTGGCACCGGCGCCAAGGCCGCGACCGGGTTGCACAGCGTCGGCGATTTCCAGGAATCCGGCACCGATGCGGTAACGCCCGCCCGATGTGATTTGCTCAACGGCCCCGAGTTGTTCGAGCGTCGACAGCAATCGAGACACGGTGCTTTTCGGCAACTCGACTCGGTCGGCCAATTCAGTGACACCAGCGGCTCCGCCGGCGAGGCTACGGAGTACGGCGAAGGCTCGTTCTATCGACTGAACGCTCGACATCAGGCTCCCTCGGATCGGCAAACGACAAGTGCGAATCGTTCCACATCGTGATACTGGTCCACAAGTCGGAATTCTGCCCGCCAAGCGTGGACGAATCCCGCCGCGGCCACGGCGTTTAAAAAGCGTTGTAGCCGCCGACCAAAAGCCGACGGCTACAACTCTGAATTGGCTTGGCGAGTTAGCTGAGCCAGCCCTTCACAACATCGCCATGAGCAGCCACCCAAGCCTTGGCAGAGTCGGCCATCTTGGTGGCATCGCCACCAGCCGCTCCCGCGATTTCGTTCTGCTGATCTTGGGTCAAGCTGAACTTCTTGAGGAAATCAAACGCAGCCTTGTTTTTGGCTTCGAGTTTCGCTGACGCAACTTTGAAAAGGGGGTCCGGTGGGTAGTCGCAATTGAATTTGCCATCGGCCGCAGCGGCCGACGCTTTACAAGCATCAGTGACGGCGGGCAGCTTCACTTCGGTGAGCTTGGCCTTGGCGTGCTCCCAGTGCGGCTGCCAGAACTGCAGCAAGATCGGCTTGTTGTCGGCAATGGCCTTGTCGATCTCGGTGATCAGGGTGGCTTCTGAGCCGGCCACCACATACTTGAGCGGCAAGCCAAGGTTCTTGATGATCTGCTCGTCGTAGGTGACGTAACTGGGATCGCCCATAAGGAATTGACCCAGATCGCCCGATGCTGCGCTAGCAAACAGCTTGGCATTCTTCGGATCTTTGAAACCTTCCCACGTTGCCAATTCGGGGTGAGCCGTCAACATGGCAGTCGGGATGTACCAGCCAATTTTGCCAGTGGGCCCAGTAAGCCCAATGTTGACAACGGTTTTGGCGCCATCGACATAGGTCGCCACGTCCTTGGCATGGCCCGATGGCCACACTTCTAGGTTGGCATCTAGCGACCCATCAGCCAGGCCGGGCCAGGATGCGTTTTCGTCAATATCGGTAAGGGTGACTTTGGTATTGAAATTGGCTTCCAACACAAGCTTGGCAACATTGGCGTTGGCTGCTGAGCCGCCCCACGGATTGACAGCAAGTGTGATGGGCGCGCCGACGGCAGTCGGTGTGGTTGCCCCTGCCGATGTGGTCGTGACGCCGGCCTTAACCGTTGTCGACGACGCCGACTTAGTGCTGCTGCACGCGGCAAGCATGACGAGCGACACGACGCTCAAGAGCGCTGCGCCTCTCCGGATCGATTTCTTCATATGGTGTTCCCCTCTGGGTTGGTGGAGCGATGTCGCCATCGCATTCTGAGACCTGCGGCGACAATCGGCTGGGACCGACTCTAATAGTCGTCATTCACCGTGTCACGAAAACATTGTTACGACTTCATTTACGATATGGCACTTGGGCGACGAGGTGCACCCCATGCCTGAGTAATCCGGTCGAGTGCCATGGCCAGAAAGACGATCGCCAAACCGCCCGCCGCGCCCTTGCCGATCTCGCCTCGCGACAAACCGTAGACGGCTTCGAGGCCGAGCGCCCCTGCGCCAACGAGCGCAGCCACGACCACCATTGACAGCACCATCAAAATAGCTTGGTTGATGCCCAACATGATCGAGCGGGTAGCCAGCGGTAGTTGAACTTTCAACAGTTCTTGAGAGCTTGTGGCGCCAAAGGAAATTGCTGCCTCTCGAGGCTGAGGTGAGACGTCTCGTAGCCCCAGGCTGGTTATGCGAATGCACGGCGGCGCGGCGTACACCACCGATGCCACAATTCCGGGCACCGGGCCGGTGGAAAACATGATGATCATGGGCACCAAATAGACGAACTGCGGCATCACTTGGGCCACGTCGAGTAATGGGCGCAAGAGCTTGTCGAATCGGTCGCTGCGTCCAGCCATCACGCCAGCCGGCACGGCGACAATGACCGTCAAGATCACGGCCACGAGCACTTCGCTGAGCGTGTCCATAGCCAAATCCCACACGCGCAATGAGCCAATGCCGATGAAACACACGGCACACCAGGTGGCAACGCGCCGCCCGCCACTGGCCCAACCAATGGCGACAAAGGCCACGGTCACCAACCACCAAGGGCGTTGTTGAAGAAAATCGCGCAACGGAATCAGAAAATCGCGAACCAACACGTCGTTAAATGATTCAGTGCCGCCGACCACGGGTACGCCACGGCGAAACTCGTTGCTAAACCATTTCGCAAACCGATCAACTGGTGGGCCAAGGTCCGTGGTGAACGCTCTGGGAAACCCGTGAACCCCAACGAGTTTGGCCACGACACTCACTACAACGACAACCGCAACGCCGGCCAGAAATTCGAGCCACCCTGGCCATCGGGACTCTCGCCGTGGGCGTGTGCGCGTGCCCGTCGAAATGCGATCGAGTGCAATGGCCGCGAATACCAACGCCATCCCAGGCACGAACGCCTTGCCAACCTTGACTGCTTGGAGCCCTTTGAGCACGCCATTGCCCAACCCGCCGGTGCCTACAAGAGCGGCGATCACGATCACGCCGAAACCCATCATGATGACCTGGTTGACGCCCAACAAAATTGTCTTGCGCGCCATTGGAAGCCGCACCTTGCGCAGCAATTGCCATGGCGTGGCCCCGAACGACATGCCAACTTCAGTTGACACCACGGGGACTTCTCGAATGCCCAAACTGGTCAGACGCACCGCGGGCGCGATGGCAAAAATCATCGTGGCCAAAATCGCTGAGGCATTGCCAATACTGAAGAACACCACCATCGGCAACAGGTATACATACGCAGGGAGCACTTGCGCGGCGTCCATCACCACGCGCAGCACCCGATTGGCTTTGTCGTTCAGGCCGGCCCACACTCCCAGCGGCACGCCAATTACCAGCGCGGCGATCGAGGCCATCAGCATGAGCGACAACGTGATCAGGGTGTCGTCCCACACGCCCAACACGCCGCACATCGCCAACGAAACCGTGCCCGTGATGGCAGCCTTTACACCGCCGGTCCGCCAACCAATCAAGCCCACCAGCGTTAATACGCCCGGCCAACGCAATGCCCGCAACAGGTCCAGAATGTCACCTGACCAGCCTTTGAGATCATTGGCGATAGGCGTAAAAATGTCAGCGAAAATCCACGACGTACCACGGTGCACCTGGGTCCACTTGTACCGGGCGTCGACCCACTTCTTGAGATGGATGTCGAGCCACGTCGGCACGTTGTGGCCCATGGCCGCTCCGACAATTACTAACGCAACCAGCGCGCCAACGGGCACCAGAAGTCGCCGCCAGTTTCGGGCCAGCCACGACTCAGTTGGATCGTCAACCAACGCCGACAGGGCCATTGTCACTGCTAGCGACTCGTCGGTTCGAGGTCTTCACCAGCAACTACCGAAAGCACCGCTACCCGGTCCACACAACCAACGGTGAGACCAGAATCATCCACGACCCGCACCGGTCGATCATCGGCGGCAACGAGGCGCACAACATCTCGCACTTTCGTGCCAACCGTCACCACGCCGGCGTAGTCGCCGTCGGCAGCAGCAGACATCATTACCGATTCGACGGGTACCACATGGCTGCGGGGAACGTCCCGAACGAAGTTGCGTACATAGTCATCGGCCGGCGATTGCACAACTTCTTGCGGCGTGCCCACTTGTACGAATTCTCCATCTCGCATGATCGCAATGCGGTCGCCAAGCCGCAACGCTTCTGAGAGATCGTGCGTGATAAACACCATCGTTTTTTGGACGTCATGGCGCAGGCGAATCACTTCATCTTGCATGTCACGACGGATGAGCGGATCCAGCGCCGAGAAGGGTTCGTCGAAGAGCAATATGTCCGGGTCGGTGCAGAGTGCACGGCCCAGGCCAACGCGTTGTTGCATGCCGCCAGAAAGCTGATCGGGGCGTTTGCTACCCAAACCGCCGAGGCCCACGAGTTGCAATATTTCTTCAGCTTTGGCGCGACGCTGCGTTTTGTCGACTTTCTGCAACTCGAGCCCAAAGGCCACGTTGTCGATCAACGTGCGATGTGGCAATAAGCCGAAGTGTTGGAAGACCATCGACACTTTGTTGCGTCGGACTTCGAGCAACTGCTCGTGGTTCGCGGCCGTCACATCAATGCCATCGATCACCACGGCGCCGGCGGTCGGTTCGATCAGCCGAGTCAAACAACGAATAAATGTCGACTTTCCCGACCCCGACAGTCCCATCACTACAAACACTTCGCCGGGGGTTACCGTCATGTTGATGTCGCGCATGGCGACTACGCAACCGGTCTTGGCTTCCAACTCGGCACGGGGCAAATCGGCGTCCGGCGAACCCACGACGCGCTCGGCCTTGGGCCCGTAGACCTTCCACAGATTGGTCACCGAAATTGCTGGAGGTGGGTCGTGGGCCATTGCGGTATCTCGGTCCTGTTGTGTGCGGTGGACTATTTCGGAAACGCGCCCTGGAGGCGCGCCGCGGTGAGAGTGTTTTCTAGCAGGCACGCAATCGTCATCGGGCCTGTGCCGCCGGGCATGGGCGTGATGGCGCCGGCAATATGTTGGACGTGTTCGAAATCGACATCACCGACAATGCCGCTTTCGGTTCGACTCACGCCCACGTCAATAACTGTGGCGCCTTGCTTGACATGGTCGACAGTGACCATGCGGGCCTGGCCCGCGGCGGCCACAATAATGTCGGCATCGCGACACACGGCAACCATGTCGGGCGTACGCGAGTGGGCAAGCGTGACAGTGGCATCGACGCCCTTGCGGCCGAGCAATAGCACTTGCGGTAACCCGACCAAAGTGCTGCGACCAATCACCACCGCACGCTTGCCAGCCGTTGGAATGTTGTAGCGCTCCAGCAACCGGATCACGCCCAGCGGTGTGCAGGGCACGAGTCCTGGTGTGCCACGAACGAGGCGGCCCATTGATTGTTCAGTGAGCCCGTCGACGTCCTTGTCAGGCGGGATGTGCGCCAATACCGCTTCGGCGTCAAGACCGGCGGGCAGTGGCAACTGACACAAAATGCCATGCACTGTGGGGTCGGCAGCGAGCGCTTTGACGGCGTCTTCGACCTGTTGTTGGGTGGCGTCTTGGGGAAGCTCAATGTGCTTGGAAGCCATGCCGGCCTCTTGGGCCTTCTTGTGCTTCGAGCGCACATAAATTTGGCTCGGTTTGTCGACGCCCACCAGCACGGTGGCGAGGCACACGGGTGGGTTACCAGCGGCGTCGATGGTGGCGCGAAGTTGGGCCACCATCTCGTCGCGAAGTTTGTTGCCATCCAGGATGATTGCCATGTGTTCGAACCTCTCCGCGGCCTGATTGAACTAGCTCAGGCCGACGATCTCTCCATTGTCGTCGAAATCGATGATGCTGGCCGCTGGAGCGGAGCCTAGGCCCGGCATGGTGGTCATGTCCCCGCAAATCGGGTATACGAATCCAGCCCCCACCGAAGCCCGAGCTTCACGTACGTTGAGGGTGTGGCCAGTTGGCGCACCCTTGAGCGTGGCGTCACCTGAAATCGACAGGTGCGTCTTGGCAATACATACCGGCAAGTGACCGAAGCCGTTGCGCTCGTACCTGGCCAACTGAGTGTTCGCCACATTGCTGTACGTCACGTTTGCAGCACCGTAGATCTTGGTGGCAACTGCTTCGATTTTCTCCTTCAATGTGGCGGAATCTGGGTAGCAGAACGTGAACGTGCTGGGCTCGTCACACGCTTCAACAACAGCGCGTGCCAGGTCGGTCGCGCCACGACCGCCATCGGCGAAGTGCGTGCACACGGCGACGCGTGCGCCGACCGACTCGGCGATTTCGCGAATGGCTTGATGCTCGCTGGCGAAATCGCCAGGGAACGCATTGATGGCCACGACTGGGCTCACGCCGTGCACTTTGACATTCTCGATTTGCTTGATGAGGTTGGCTGCGCCGGCGCGCACGTCATCGGGATTTTCGGCCAGGAGATCGGCGGGAAGTGGCTTGCCGGCCACGATCTTGAACTTGCCGCTGTGCGCCTTGAGCGCACGCACGGTGGCCACCAGCACGGCGGCGTCGGGCACCATGCCCGAGGTGCGGCACTTGATGTTGAAGAAGCGCTCTGCCCCCATGTCGGCGCCGAAGCCGGCTTCGGTGATGAGATAGTCGCCAGCGTGAATGCCGATCATGTCGCCAACGATCGACGAGTTGCCATGCGCAATGTTGCCGAACGGGCCGGCGTGCACAATCACGGGCGTATTTTCGAGCGTCTGGAGTAGGTTTGGCTTGATGGCCTCACGCATGATGACAGCCATTGAACCGGCGCCCTTGAGTTGCTCAGCGGTAACGGGCGTGCCGTCTTTGGTGTAGCCAACTACGATGCGACCCATGCGGGCACGCATGTCTTCGACGCTGGTCGATAGTGCCAAAATGGCCATCACTTCGCTGGCGGCCGTGATATCGAAACCGGTTTGACGGGTGACGCCGTCGGCCTTGGCACCGAGGCCCACGATGATGTTGCGCAAGCTGCGATCGTTCACATCGAGCACTCGACGCCACGTGATGTTGTCGATATCCAGGCCCAGTTCGTTGCCTTGATGCAGGTGGTTGTCAACCATGGCGCTGAGCAAATTGTGCGCGGCCGTCACGGCGTGGAAGTCGCCGGTGAGATGCAGATTGAGGAGTTCCATAGGGATGACTTGGCTGTAGCCGCCGCCAGCCGCGCCCCCCTTGATACCGAACGTGGGGCCCATCGACGGTTGACGCAGGCTGATGACAGCGTTTTTGCCAATGTGCTTCATGGCCTGCCCGAGGCCGACGGTGGTGGTGGTTTTGCCTTCGCCCAGTGGCGTCGGCGTGATCGCAGTGACCACTACATACTTGGCTTTGGGGCGATCCTTGAGCTCATCGATCGCTTCGAGTCTGATTTTGGCAAGTTCGTCGCCGTGAGCTTCGAGCAAGTGCGGCCCGATGCCCATCTTGGCGGCGATGTCGACCAGCGGCAACGGCTTACCAGCCCGAGCAATTTCGAGATCTGACGGAAACCCCATGACGTATTGTCCCCTTGCATACGTGCGCCGACCCGACGCAGTCGTGGGAGTCTATCCTACGATTCCATCATGAGGAACGATTCCGCTTCGTGGAACAATCGCTAACCAGCTATACGTCATCTCATCCGATCGTGTGTCGGTTCGATGACCTGACCCCTGGCGCGCCCGTCGCGTGGTCGTTTGTGGGCTGCACGCGCATCATCACGGCGCACGTGGCCAGCGAGGTGATGAGTGCCCTCACCGAGGCCGAACGAGCCGCTACCGACGGCAATTGGGTGGCGGGATTTGTGACCTACGAAGCTGCCAGCGGAATCGATCCGCTATTCGTCGTTCATGCTGCTCCGGGATTGGTGCCGTTGGTGTGGTTCGGCGTCTTTTCGGCACGGGAGACGGTGACGCCGATCGACGCCGTGCCGCCGGATCCCAGTACTTGGTCAGTCGATGATGTGGCTTTGGCATTCGGGCGAGAGTGGCACCACAAGTCGGTCACGAGTATCCGCGAGCGCATTGCCGCTGGCGATGTGTATCAAGTGAACTTGTGCGACCGAGCCCGAGGCACATTTTCGGGCGACTCGTTGGCGTTGTATCGGTCGTTGGCCCATGCTCAGCGCGCCAGGTATCACGCGTATATCGATATCGGGTCAACGATTGTTGTGTCGGCGTCCCCAGAACTCTTTTTCGAATGTTCTGGGGGGCCGGATTCGTACAAATCGGTGCCGCCGACGTCCCCAGAAGCCGGGGCGTCGCTCGATGTGCCGCCCACGTCCCCAGAAGGGACGCCCAGTTTTTCTGGGGGGCCGGATTCGTACGAATCGGTGCCGCCGACGTACCCAGAAAAATGGAGCCCAAATTCTGGGGGTGGAAATTGGACCGCCGCCACCGCCGCCGCAGACCCGGGGATTCACAGCACGACAATTCGCACTCGTCCAATGAAGGGAACCGCGGGCAGAGGTCGTTGGCCGTCCGAGGATCGATCCCGCGCCGCAGCCCTACTCGACTCGCCAAAAGAGCGAGCGGAAAACGTCATGATCGTGGACCTCCTCCGAAATGATCTTGGGCGAATTGCGGAGGTAGGATCCGTGCACGTGTCGGACTTGTTCGGCTTAGAGCGATACCCGACAGTGTGGCAACTCACCTCGACGATCGAGGCAACACTGCGACAGCGGACAACTTTTGTCGACACGATGCGAGCGCTGTTTCCGTGCGGATCGATAACGGGAGCTCCCAAGATCGCTGCGGTCACGACAATCGCCGATCTCGAACCTGAATCTCGAGGCGTCTATTGCGGCGCTATTGGCTGGCTCGCTCCCCCGTCAAATATTGGACCGTCAGCGAGATTTTCGGTGGCCATTCGGACAGCAGTAATTGACGTCGAATCGGGCCGATTGGAATATGGCGCCGGAGGCGGAATCACCATCGATTCAGAGCCGGCAGCCGAGTTCGCCGAGCTGCGTTCGAAACAGCGAATTTTAACGCACCCGTCGGCCACGGCATCGATTCTTGAAACCATGTTGTGGACGCCAGACGAGGGAATAGCGTTCCTCGAATTTCATCTCGACAGGATGGAACGAAGCGCCGAGTATTTCGGGCATCCGTTCACCCGGTCTCAAATCCGTACCCAGATAGTCGACGCACTTTTTCTGGGGACTCCCGACGTACTATTCGGTGCAGCACCCGTACCCAGAACAAACACGCCTCCGCTTCTGGGGAAGGGTGGCGTACCAGAATCGCAAACGGCACCGCTTCTGGGGACTGATGACGAACCGAACGCCCAGCATGCCTGCACAACGAAATCTCGAGCGGGGGCGCTGATGGTACGAGCGATGTTGAGCCCGCATGGCACCCTCACCGTCGAGACGAAACCGGCGACGCTCGTATCCCACCAACTAGTGAGGCTTGAAATACACCGCACGCCGATTGATCACAACGATCCACGTTGGTATCACAAGACGACCGATCGAGCTCGTTACGACATAGCCAGAGCCGAGCACCCTGCCGCGGACGATGTCGTGTTCGTGAATCCCGATGGTTACGTCACGGAGGCATCGATTTACGCGATCGCCGCGCTCATCAATGGGGCGTGGTGCACACCCAGAATCGAGGACGGCTGCCTGCCCAGCGTGGCCGTGCGCGCCGGCATCGCACATGGCCAACTCACCCGCCGATCAATCACGGTCGACGAGTTCCGCCATGCTCCCCAAATCGCAGTGCTCAACGCCGTGCGGGGCTGGCGGCCCGCTGAGCTCATCTAGTGCGACCGGCTGTGACGCTGGCGACCAAGTCCGCCGGAGCTCACGGTGTCAGCGTAAGGGCCACCGAATTTGCGTGTTGCAGCAATTTCGCCGCGTCAGCTTCGAGCACGAAACCAGCGGCGACAGCGGACTTCAACGATGTTTCGAATGCATCTACATACGCCTTGGGTGTGGGATACATTGACTTGAGCGTCGCCGAATCAAAAGGCGTGGTGGAGCCAAACAACACGCAGAACCCGGCGGCCCCCGCCACTAGATCACCGCTCAACGCCGCTACCGGCACATCAACAAGCGGCGTGCGAATGCCACCGATCGCGATCCCACGATTGTCACGAGACAGCGTCGGCGGGTCCACCGACGCCACTTCAAACCGAGCGGAACTAGGTGGTGGTGCGCCGCCAGCGACCCAGGTCGTCAAGTGATGCAACGCGGCCTGAAGCACCTCGTGTTGCGGCCCCGAATTCAGCGGCGCGGGACAGTTCACGAGTGACGACAGATTCGCCGACTCTCCCAAGTGATACACCTCAACCAGAAGGTACGCATCTGCGTGAGCAGTGCCGGCGACTTCCCACACTTTGAGCAATGGCGTATCCCGTTGTTGTGCCTTGGCGTACCCCAACACCGTGAGGTCGGTTTCGGTTTCGAACATAAGCACTGGCACGGCAATGTCGTCTCGAATCTTCACCGCATCGGCACTCGTCTTGACGGGGCCCACAGGCGCGCCGTCAATCGAACTGGCGCCGCCACCCCGGCTATGCACGAGAAACCCATCGAAGAGTTTCGACAACGGTTGCACGGCGTTGATGTACGTCGTAAGAAAGAACGCTGATTGCGATTCGCCAACCGCAATCAGCTTTTTGGGTATCAAATCACCCAACGGAGCAACACCTGAGTGGCTTACCAGGGCCGTCGCAGCTTGCGTGAACATGTCGTACGCAAACGAGTCACCGGGATGCGCCAGCGTGCCGTAGCGTTCTGGGTCGTCCTTCACTAGCCCGCCTCCGGCTGGCGTCCCAGGAATGATTGGCTTGCCTCCATTGACGCCTACGGCTTGCGCAGAAACCCCTACCCACACGTGGCCTTCGCGCAGAATCTCGCCCGAGGTATACCCCCAGTCGGGTTCACCGTCGGCCCCTGCGCTCACGTTGAGCCATTCGATCAACACCGTGCCGCTGAACTTTACTGCCGTTGGACGACGGACCACGATCCGCGTCGTGAAGGGCGCCGATTTACCAGACACCACATTCCACTTTCCGTCTGACCCGAGTGCACCACTTGCGGTGTACGACGTGGCGTTGCCGTTGATGAAAAATTCCGATTCGGAATAGCCAAACGCGGCAAGGTCGATTGTGGCTGCGTTCGCTTGTTTCTTACCGCCCGTTACCGGCCCCGTGACTGCGACCGGTGTGCGCACAATCAGTGGTTGCGTCGACGTGGTAGTTGTCGCAGCCTCCGACGTTGAAGCAGCGCTGCCTAGAGTCGTCGCCACGGCAGTCGAGGTGGCCGTCGTTGGCGACGAAGCAGTGCTTCCTGAGCAACCGGCGCCGAGAATCGCCACACCCGCGATCACAACGTTGAGGCAGCGATGTTGAATCATGAACTACTCCGATCCGTAGCGGCATCCTGACCACACAGCAGTTCCGGATACCAGGCCGCGGCAACATAACAGGTCTCTATTCGGGCCCGGGTGTCGGAGGTTGTCAAGTCATCAGCGCCTTTTTATACGGCCGCCATGGGCATTGCCGACGAGAAATACGTGTCGTTCACGACGTTTAAACGGGATGGCACGGCGATTGTGATCACGCTCGACTGACCGGGCGGCCAACGACGGCCGTGAAATCCGCGGCTGGCCGACTCACGCCCTGAGGGGCGCGATGACCTGCTCCACAAATCGCAAGATCGGCTCAGTGACGCGTGGATTACCGAAGTCCATCACGAAATGGTGCACCCCAAGCGACGCCTTGTGGGCCAACAAGTCAACCAGCTTTTCTGAGTCGTCATCTGACTCGGGCAACGGGCGCTCCACGGTCGTGGACACTTCAATGTCAGCCGGATCGCGGCCCGCCTTCGAGGCCGAGTCGTGCACGATCCCGAGGCGTCGATGCCAGTCTTCGTCGCTGCCTCGCATCGTGCCGTTCCACATGTCGGCGAGACGTCCAACCATCGGCAACCCGATCTGTTCGCCTGACGCGCCGATGCAAATCCGGGGTGTCGGGTTGGGTAAAGGCGGCGCGGCAGCGTCTTTGATCGTGAAGTATTTCCCGGCAAACGACGGCGAATCCTGCGTCCACATCAAGCGACAGATGGAGATGACTTCTTCGAGTTCCGCGAATCGTTGCGCCGGCCGAGGGAAGGCGTAGCCGTAGGATTGGTACTCATCTTCACGCCAACCCGCGCCGATGCCGAGCACGAAACGGCCGCCACTCAACGTCTGCAGAGTGGCCGCCATTTTGGCCGTAAGCGCCGGTGGTCGGTAGCCCTGGCCGAGCACATGGTGACACAACGTCACATTGGGATGACGGGCCGCCAGCCACGTCAGCGACGTCCAGGCCTCCATAAACGGATCAGTCTTGGCGTCGAAGCCGTAGAAGTGATCAGCCACCCATAGCGAGTCGAAATGCGGCAACGCGGTCGGCAAAATTTGGGTGTCTTGGAAGACCACGATGGGTTGGTGATCGCTCCACTTGTTGCCGATTACCGGTGTGAGCCACCCGAATTTCAATTCCGTAGCCATAGCGCTCCTTCAATGTCGTGATCGACGATATCTCGCAACCCACGAACGCGGCGTGGCATGATCGGTCGATGAAGGACTGGGACGGAATCGGTCGATGAGCACCACGGCCCACCGGCGAGTTCTTTGGCTGGTCATGCGAAACCAACACGACACCTCTATGGTCACGACTGTCAAGGGATACGTGCCGCGGATTGAGATCGACCTACTCGACGACGAGACCACGTGCACGGCCGCGTCACGGGCAGCCCGCCAACTCTGGAATGTCGACGCATTCATGTTGGAGTTGACGTTTGACCCAGATTTGTTGAACCAGGACGACGAGGCATTCCTGACACAGGCCCTAGTTGAGCTATGCGTCGACAACGAAACTTGGACGCCGCCAAAACGGTTTCGTGTGGGCAGAGTTGGCCTCGATCAAACCGGACCGACTCGCAATGCCCACAGGGCTCCGCGACCAATTTGCTCGGCGAATTGAGCAGGCTCGTGGGCGTTCAACGCCGGATCACCGGCGCAGCGCGTGGGCGCTTCCCGAGTGGCACACCGCAGCACGAAGCTGGATCAACGCAACGTTGATCGATCAGGGTTGGGGCCCATCGACGTCGATCACGCAAATTCGCCAATGGGCGATTTCCTCAGTCATGCGAATCGAGTCGGCGGGTGGCATTGCATGGTTCAAAGCGGTGTTTCCGCCGTTTCACTACGAGCCCAAAATGACCGCCTTTCTTCATCAAGAATTCGGCGATTGGGTGGCACCTGTAATTGGCACCAACGACCGCGAAGGATGGCTCTTGCTCGCTCATGCCGGCGACGAACTACTGAGCAAAAAACCTTCCCCTCGCTCCGCTTGCGATTGCTCGACTTGTGGCGATGCAACGCCACTTAGTCGGTCGCACAGATGAGCTCGAAACCCGCGGTTTCGCGAAGCGAAGCTTCTCAACGTTGGCCGAAGAACTCTCGGCGGGGCTGCGCTATCCGGATGTCACGAAATGGTTAA
>JAYWAI010000191.1:0-5333 GCA_043782545.1 Acidimicrobiia bacterium | reverse complement strand
TCACGATCGATCGGCGGTGATCGTGTACGACCACTCGTAGGCACCAGGGCGCACCATGTATTTCTCCAACGTGTCAGGCCCACAACTCGCTACGCCGAGTCCTCGATGGGCCACGTCAAGATGCACGATCGTTTCGGGTCGCGGCGTAAGTTCGACGTCGTGGGTTGCGGTGGCAAGATCAACTGCGGAATAGTGCGACGCCGAGAAGGCCAACGGCCGATCACCGGTCACCGTCAGTGTGCGCTCGCCGTTTGTGAACGAGCACCCTCGGGTGCCGATGTGGAGTCCATGTTCCTGTGGTCGAACATGCGGTGCGTAGAAGTCAGCCACGGTTGACGAAAAGCGTCCAAATCGGACACCTCGACAGCGATCCGGGTAGGACTCTCCCGGGCCGTACCCGAGCCACGAGGCATTTTCATATCCGGGCGGTATTTCAAAGGTCACACCAATTCGAGGAAGGTCGGCAAGGCGCTCCGGGATGACCACTCGCTCGCGTATCGTGATCGACCCGCCCGCACTGCGCCGCACCTGTCGAGTGTGCACGACGTCATCGGGAATGCCCCGGTCCAATCCCCACTCCCACCAGGAAATCGCGGGCGGAGCTGACGGGTCATGGGCATGCACGCGATCGTTATCGATCGGGGCGCGGTACAAACTCAGCGTTGGCAGGGCGCCCAGAATTTCGATCGCATCAACGCCAGACGGCGCATCTCTTGCACGCCGCGACACGGTGCGCGTCACCGAACCAGCCGGCACCGCCATCTGAGCCCAACACACCTCAAATCCCTTCGACGCCCAGGGCAGGTCTGACGCTGTAACAAACGACACGGTCAACATCACCGCTGCTCCCCGCACCGCCAAAATTGCGGGCACTACCCATGCCACATCGGCCGTGTGTCCCGGTTCACACGACGGCAGCGTCAAGGGCCCACGGCGAGCGACGACGCCGTCGACCTCAATGGTGTAGCTGGCCCGCAACCAACCCAGCCCGGTGAAATATTGACGGTTCTTTACCCGCAGGTTTCCGCCCCGCCCCCACTGCAACGTGACCGGAGCACCGAGTTGCTTGTGTTCAGCCAATGCCGGCTTGGGTGTCCGATCGGGCCATACCAAACCGTCGCACACAAAGTTTCCGTCGTTAGGCGTATCGCCGAAGTCGCCGCCGTAGGCCCACCGCATGGTCCCGTCGGGCAACGGTTGCTCTAACCCATGGTCCCAAAATTCCCAAATGAATCCGCCTTGTAAGCCAGGCGTGGATTCGATGGCGTCCCAATAATCAGCGAGTGTGCCCAGCGAATTTCCCATGGCATGGGCGTACTCGCACATGATGAGTGGCAGCGAATTGGTCAGCCGAGCCGCGGCGGACACGATCTCGTCGATACTCGGATACATCGGGCACAACACGTCGCTCACACCTTGCACAAGATCGTGGTTAACCGTGATGGCACCCTCGTATTGGATGGGCCGAGTCGGGTCATAGCGTCGCATCCAGGCGGCCTGGGCATCATGGTTCGGGCCGTAACCGGCCTCGTTGCCTAGCGACCACATAATGATCGAAGGATGATTTTTGTCGCGCTGCACCATGCGCGCCCCACGCTCTACCCATGCGCTGGTGTAGCGCGAGTCGCGGCACAATGAGCTCAAGAATGCGTGCGATTCGATGTTGGCTTCGTCGACCACATACATGCCGATTTCGTCGCACAGGTCGAGGAATCGCGGGTCGTTGGGTGCGTGCGACGTACGTATGGCGTTGAAGCCAAACTGCTTCAAGAACACGATGTCGGCACGCATCGAATCCACCGAAATGACCCGGCCGGTGGAGCGATCAAAGTCGTGCCGGTTGACGCCACGAATCAATACTCGCGCCCCGTTGATGAGCAAGTCGCGGCCCACGATTTCGACGTTGCGAAACCCGACATGTTGCTCGGCTCGTTCGACGACCGCACCCTCACCATCAATGAGTTCCACCACGACGCTGTAGAGATGCGGTTGTTCCGCGCTCCAATTATTAGCTGCAGGGATCGTGGCGGAATGTCGAGTGGTGTATCCCTGAAATGAGTACGGGTTTCGGTCGTCAAGTACTTTTTCTGGAGCCATACGAGCAACGAGTTTTCCGTTAGCTCCCGTCACTGTGGCTCGAACTGAAAATCCCCGCCGATACCCGTCAACGAAGCCAACGGTGGTGGTGACCCCGAGAATTCCGGTCGCCAAGTCGTCACTCAGGCGCGCCACGATCTGCACGTCGGCCAAGTGCGTTGGTTCGGTTACGTAAAGCTCGATGTCACGATGAATTCCGCCATGCCACCACTGGTCTTGATCTTCGATGAACGTGGCATCTGACCATTTGACGCAGATCGCCGACATCAGGTTTTTGCCTGATCGTACGTACGGCGTGACGTCCCATTCAGACGCCAGTCGTGAATCCTTCGCCATCCCCACTGCATGACCGTTGACGAACACTTGCAACGCGCTTTCTGCGCCGCCAACCCGCAACACGATACGCCGCCCCATCCATGTTGTATCGACGGAGAAATGATGCCGATAGCACCCCGTCGGATTGTGCGCTGGCACAGCGGGCGGTCGTTCAACGAACGGCATTTGCACGTTGGTGTAATGCGGTTTGTCGAAGGTGTCTTGCATCGTCCAGCAGCCCGGCACGTCGTGGAGTTGCCATTGGCGGTCGTCAAATTTCGGATCGTGCATGCCCGCGGCAACATCGCCGGGCGAGGTCGCCAACACAAATTTCCATCGGCCGTTGAGCAGCTGAGTTTCGGCTTGATTCCTCAACGACGACATCGGCAATCGGTGGACGTGGGTGAGCTCAGGTGCCTGCCACCACGTCTCGAAAGGGTTCAATGATCTCGGAGCTACGGGCGCGTGAATTTTGGCGGGCACGCTGTGCATTCTTGCCGACGAAGATCTGACACACTCCACGGCAATACTTTGTCCATGCCACACGTGATGTCGATCCAAAAAATTACCGGGGTATTCGGGGCTGAGATCACGGGGTTTCTCGCTAGCGAACCAACGCACTTGGTCGCACTGCCCAGCCTGTTGCACACCCACGGTGTGGTGGTGCTGCGCGAGGCCCACGTGTCACACGCGACGCAGGTTGCGCTCGCCAGATCGCTCGGCGAACCAACACCCGCTCACCCCGTTGTGCCGGGGCACCCCGATCATCCAGAGATCCTCGAACTGGACGGCGCTCGCGGCGGCAAGAATGCCTCGTGGCACACCGACGTGACTTTTATGCCCACTCCCCCGGCCGCCTCGGTACTCGTGGCCGACGAGTTACCCGCCGTCGGTGGGGACACCATGTTTGCCGATATGCGTGCCGCTCTGGCCACACTCAGCTCTCCGCTACGCACGCTGGTCGAAGGCCTCGCGGCAGTGCACCGAATCACGCCACTGGCCTACTGGGGCGACCCTTTCGACACAGCCCTGTCACGCGCTGATGCACTCGAGTTGCTCGCCAATGCCGACTTGGTGCCGCCGGTGGCGCACCCGGTCGTTCGAATTCACCCAGTCACTGGCGTGCCGAGTCTGTTCGTCAATCCGGGCTTCACGTCCCACATCATTGGGTTGTCGCGCCAAGAAAGCGCCCACCTGCTGGCTTTGCTTTTTGAACATGCCACCCGGCCAGAAATGACATTGCGACATCGGTGGCAACCCGGCGATGTCGTGATGTGGGACAACCAAGCCACCATGCACTACGCCATCGACGACTACGGCTCGGCTCCACGCCGAATGCGACGGGTAACTGTGCGAGGCCAGGTAGCCACTGGGCCCACCGGTATCTCGAGCCGCGTGGTCACCGACCCGCTGGAGACCATGATTGGCTCCCCCACTCGCTAGGAGACTGCTGCTAACGGCTCACCGCAGGGAAGCATCGTGGGCGTAACCGGGCTCGAACCGGGGACCTCTACCATGTCAAGGTAGCGCTCTAACCAACTGAGCTATACGCCCTCACTTGGTCGCAGATGCTACCCGAAACGGTCCACCGCTTATGAAACTTCATCTCGGCTGCCATCTATGGTCACTCATCGATAGCCCGTCGCCTATGGTCAAAAGGGCGTGAAGCGAAGGAGCCAGAGATGGACAAAGCGACCCCAATCACCCACGGCAACTGATGGCAGCAATGCAGGAATCCAAAGCTGTCACCAGGGCCCTCAAATTGTCCCAACGGCTGCGCTTAGTCATTGGCGTCGGGGCCGCGATTGCCGTCGGCACCCCCCTCGCTTTTTTGACGCCGTGGCAACTGGCCATGCTCGCTGGCTGGGATGCTGCGGCACTCACCATTGGCGGGTCCATCATCGTTTTCGTGTTTGCGCTCGACGGGGCGGCCACTAAAGCAGCAGCCCAACGCGAGGACCTTAACCAAGCTAGCGATGACCTCGTGATCATTCTGGGAAGTCTGATCAGCCTCATCGGTGTGGTGCTTTCTTTGATCGCGGCGAACCACAACAGTGGAGCCGTAAGAGCGCTTCTCATTGCGATTGCCATCGTGACGGTCGTCGTGTCGTGGCTCCTCGTGCACACGATTTTCACGTTGCGCTATGCCCACCTGTACTACAACACGCCAGAAGGCGGAGTGGACTTCCCGGATGAGTCTGCCCCGGATTATCAGGACTTCGCCTATCTCGCGTTCACCATTGGCATGACCTACCAAGTGTCTGACACCGACGTGTCCCAGCGATCGATTCGGCGGACAATTACTCGTCACAGTCTCGTTGGGTACATCTTCGGCACCGTCATTATTGGGGTGACCATCAACGTCGTTGGTGGTCTCATCAAATGAAGACCCCGGCGCGCCTCTCCGCTCGCCGGGGTCGTACTAGCCATCGTTACGAACGGCTGGCCACGGATTTTTGTGACTCTTGAAAGGCAGTACCCATTGTCTCAAGCTGGTGCGCCGAAACCGAACTGTTCAGCAAGCCGATCACTTCAGCCTTTTCGCTCGAAGCGTGAGCATGAACCGCAGCACTGAAATCTGAGAAAAGTGAATCAAATTCACGTGAATCAATGTCGAGCGTCTTCAACTTTGCCAACATCTCGTCGGCGGCTTTCTCTTCACGCTCGCGCGCATCGGCAATACGTTTGCCGTCGTCACCAAGCTCACGCAACACTGGATATATCACCGACTCTTCGGCGGCTTCGTGGACGGTCAGCAGTGCGGCGAGGGCTTCAAACTCATCCTGGCGCGAATGGCCAGCGTGACCCTTTACGGCGGCGAGTCGGCTGGCGACTTCGTCGTGTTGTCTGAGCACGATCGCGCTGACATTTTCTTCATTTGTAAGTACGTTGCTGTCGTTCATGATGGTCTCCTCGAGAAG
>JAYWAI010000190.1:0-2012 GCA_043782545.1 Acidimicrobiia bacterium | reverse complement strand
AGGCGCGAATGATCGCAATGCCGTGTGCCGCCGCTCGTTCGCCGAGCGCCACGGGTACGGGAGCGCCACCTAGTCCGATCCGACTCATGTTGGCGGCGTGTGCCGGGGTAAACGTCGGGTGATCCAGCAGCCCGGCCAGAAACACCGCCGCACCAGTACCGCCGCCAATGCCGGCAGTCAGCATCACTTCGAGAGCATGGGCGGGGTCCCAACGGTCCAGAAGATGGATCTCCGCGCTGACGTTGAGCGGGCCGAGTACCGCCCCGAGCATGCCCGTGGCATGGGTCACGGGCGATGCCATCAGATTGGATTTACCGGGTGTGATCCAGCCCGTCATGTGGCGTAGTTCGCTCAGCATTGTTTGATGGCTATGCATCACGCCTTTGGGGTCGCTCGTCGTGCCCGACGTGTAGGCCACCACCGCCACGTCGCTGGCGTCACCGCGGGGCAGTTGGCTCATGGCATCACACGAGGTTGTGTCGCTCCACGGGACCCGAGTGATCCCGGGGGTGGTCGCAGGGCTGTGATCGTCGTCGCCCACGACGATGTGCAATCGCAACCCCTCGGTGTCGCCGGCGTCGATGATGTCGATGTAATTCACATGCCCAAAACCGGCCGGTGAGATGTACGCCACGGCACGGCTTTGTCGCAAAATAAAGGACACTTCAGGGCGGCCATAGATGTGCACGATCGGCACCAACACGTACCCGCCCATTGCCAACGCCGCAAACGATACGACGGCTTCGCGCCAGTTGGGGAGTTGAAATGCCACCACCGATCCTGGCTCGATTCCGTGCCTGTGTAACAGCGAAATGAGCTGCCGGGCCTCGTGGTCAACGTCAGCGTAGGAGCCGTGCCACGGGCGGGTTTTCGACCAGATATCGACAGTGACGCCCGGCGCAACGGCCAGCCATGCGGCAACCATGGTGCCGAGTGTGTCGCTCGTCCACCAGCCTTCGCGTTCGTAGTGTTCAACGAGCGCTGCGGGCACCGTGCGCTGTGGCCAGTTGGGCTTCATTGCCGTGAAGAATCCTGGGCTGCGGCGCAAGCCTTGAGTTCTTCTTTGAGCACCTTGCCGGCCGCATTCACGGGTAGTGCGTCGACGATTTGCACTACCCTCGGCGCCTTGTAGTTGGCTAAATGGTCCCGCGCCCATGCCATAACGCGTGCGGGGTCAACGATGGCACCCGCAGCGGGCACGACCCACGCCATGCCAACTTCGCCCATGCGTTCGTCGGGAACGCCGATGACGGCCACTTGGCCAACGCCTTCGTGGGCTAACAACACGTTTTCGATTTCAGCGGGATAAACGTTAAATCCACCCACGATGAACATGTCTTTGAGACGGCCGACAATGCGCACGTAGCCGCGTTCATCCATCGTGGCCAGATCGCCGGTGTGCAGAAAGCCTCGTGAATCAATGGCTGTGGCGGTAGCGGCTTCGTCGTCGAGGTATTGCTTCATGACGCCGAACCCGCTGGCCAATAACTCCCCGGTGACACCGCGTGTTACTTCGTTGCCGTCGGCATCGGCGATGATGACGTCGAATCCGGGCATCGCTCGACCCGCCGTGGTGGCAATCGTGAGCGCATCGTCCGATGGTCGCGACCCCGTCAGCGTGCCAGCCTCGGTGAGTCCGTAACCGGTCAGAATTGTCTGAAACGGCAACTCTGCCCGCATCTGCTCTATGAGCGCCACGGGAATATCGGCGGCACCGGTCACGGCAACTCGCAATGTTGACAGATCGAAATTTGACCGGTCGGCGTAATCGAGCAGCGATCGGTAGATCGTCGGTGCTCCGGGGAGTACTGAAATTTTCTCTGATTGAATGAGATCAAGAACGGTTGCCACATCGAATACGGCGAGCGGAAAAATGGTGGCCCCGCGAAGCAGGCTGGCGACCCATCCAGACTTGTAGCCAAACATATGGAAGAACGGGTTCACGATCAAGTATCGATCGCCCTGTTGCAGCCCGGCGAAGTCACACCAGTCGGTGAATTGACGAACGGTTT
>JAYWAI010000189.1:0-14236 GCA_043782545.1 Acidimicrobiia bacterium | reverse complement strand
CCCGATGGCCGTATGAAGTGTCGGTGCGTGCCCGCCGACACGGTCTCGGGCGGCTGAGTGATATGACGAACGGCGAGGCCATTGATTTGGCACGCGCCGTCAGCGAAGTCGTCACCCGATACGACGGGCTCTTCGGATTCGAATTGCCGTACATGATGTGTGTCCAAGAAGCGCCGAGCAATGAGCCCGACTGGCACCTGCACATTGAGTTCCTGCCACCCCATCGCAACGCCAACACCCTCAAGGTGCGGGCGTCGGTGGAGACGGTGCTCGGTGTGTTTATCAACGACACCTTGCCAGAGCGTTCAGCGCAACGCCTCGCATCGGTCGGAGTTCCAACGACCTCGTGGCATGAGGTCGCCGTTCCCGCCGTGATTACGGCACAAACCGCCGGATCAACGGCAATACAAGAAAAGGGATAACAACCTATGCGAGCAACGAAACTTGTTGCTGCCGCAGTAGCGCTGACTTTGGTCGGCGCTGCATGCAGTAGCGATAAAGCAACTAATGCAACAACCACCAAGGCTGGTGACACCGCTACGACCACCAAGGCCGGAGACACCACCACGTCTGGTGCGGCAATGGCCGACGTCAGTTTGCGTTGGAGCACCCGCCCCGACAACCAAGCTGAAATCGACGTTTACCAAAAGGTGAGCGACGAGTTGACGGCCAAGAAGATGGGCTTCAGCCTCAAGTACGAGCCCGGCAATAGCGAGACCTCGTCATACCAGGACAAAATCAAGACAGCAATCGCCGGCGGCACCGCCCCCGACGTGTTTTGGATTCCTGGCACCGACCTCGCCGATTTCGCCACCAAGGGTCTTATCTTGAACTTGGCCGACCAGGCAAAGGCCACCAAGGATTTCAGCGCCGACAGCTTCTACAAAGAGCAGATGTACCACCTGGCGTACGACCCCAAGACCAACAAGTCTGGCGAAGGCACCGCGCTGTGGGGCTTGCCTCGCGACGTGTCGACGTTTGCCCTCTACATCAACAATGACCTTATTGCTAAGGCCGGCGCTGATGACCCCCGTGCGCTCGCAAAAGCTGGCAAATGGGATTGGGCCGCGTTCAAGGATCTGTCGGAGAAAGTCGCCAAGCTCGGCGGTGCCAACAAAGGCTTCGCTATGAGCAACTGGTGGGCCAACCCGGGTGCGTTTATCAACGCCGCCGGTGGTGGCTTCTTCAACGCTGATCGCACCGCTTGTGCCCTTGACTCCAAGGAATCGCTTGCCGGTCTGCAATTCGTAGCCGACCTCTACAAGGGCGGCTCAGCCGTTCCTTACGGTGACGATGGCGAGAAGCCCTTCCAAGCTGGCACCGTTGGCATGTTCCTGAATGGCCGTTGGGCCACCCCAGGTAACCGTGCCGCCGCCAAATTTGGATGGGACGTCGTGACATTGCCCAAGGGTCCCAAGGACACCAGCGATTGGCTGTTCTGGGGCGCATATGTGGTCAATGCCAAGACCGCCCACCCCAAAGAAGCATGGGCGCTTGTCCAAGCTCTCACCACGGGTGACGTGCAAGGCGAAGTTGCCGCACTCGGCGCCAACATCCCTAGCCGCAAGGGCGACGACGTGTTCGCGAAGTTCCTCACGTTCAACCCACCAGCAAACAACCAAGCTTTCCTCGATGGCCTCAACAAGGGCATCGTCGTGGCTGAAGGCCCACTGTGGCAAGGCGATTGGCCAGCATTCGACAAGGTTATGGAGCCAGCACTTGAGTCAGTTATCAAGGGTTCCAAGACGGTCGAAGAATTCGGCAAGACTATTTGTTCCGACGAAAAGGCCAACTTCAAGGGTTAACCCCTTGTCGTTGAATCTTTTCTAGGAATTGTTGTGAAGCTACCGCGGGCGTTGACGCCTAATCATTCTGATGGTTTGGGCGAACGACGCCCGCGGGTGCTTTCCGACCGCATGATTGCTGGCCTTCGCGCCTGGCATGCGGTTGGTGCGGTAATCGCTGCAGTCTTTTTGTGGCTCGTTATTTCACCGTCGACCAAGGCGCTTCCCGGCGCCATCCGCGGCGTTATGACGGCACTCAACGTCGGGTTTGTCGCTGGCCACGTGATGGCGGCGCGCGGGATCAAGTCACGCACATCACCGGGTCGCACGGCGTCAGTCATCACCAACTATTTCGTGTTTCTCATGTCGGCCGTGATGTTGATGCATCGCATTGGTGTCTTCCACGGTTTCGGCGCATTCTCCACCGGATTTTTCCACGGATTCGTGGCGGTGCCGTTAGGCGCGATTGCCGCAATGTGGATCGTGGCGGCACGAAAATTGGCTCCTCGTTCGCCGAGTGTGGGCCGGGTCATGGCCCGGGTTGGCTGGGCTGGTGTCGCCGCAGTCTCGCTGTACTTCTCGAATAAAGTTGATGCGGTTGGTGGTATCGGCCACGCGCTCAAACGCATCGCGACCCAGCCAATCACGCTTGGCTCATTGTTGTTGTGTATCGCGTCTGCTTGGGCAATGCGACTGATGTGGCACCCCGCTGTGGCCGCGCAGTTTGGAGCAAACGGTCGGATCAACGAGTCGCTCAGTGGGCTGGCATTCCTGTCGCCAAACATCATTGGCCTCACCGTCTTCTTCGCCGGGCCACTCATTTTTAGTTTGTTCATTTCCTTTTTCAACTGGGACACAATCGGCGCCTCGCATCAATTTCGCGGCTTCGGCAACTACATCGAAATGCTGTCCTTAGATTCGATCAGGGCCACGAATATTGTTAGTGGTGCGCACTTCGCTCGTGGCTATCAGCAACTCATGCACCTCGATATCTTTGGCGGCCATTGGGTGATCGCTGCCCGTGATCCAGTGTTCTGGATTTCGTTGCGCAATATCGTGATTTTCTTGGTGTTATCGGTGCCGTTGGCCGTGATTCCGGCGTTGTGCCTTTCCACGTTGCTGATGTCGAAAATGCCCGGTATGAAAGTATTTCGAGCCATATTTTTCGTGCCCAGTGTGGCCGGTGTGGTGGCGGTTGCGTTGACGTGGCGGAGCCTGTTTGCCACGACCATTGGGTGGCTCAACTACCTCATTAAACGCACTGGTGATACCTTCGGTTTCGGGGCCACGCAGGTGCAATGGTTGACGTCAAAAAATCTGGCGTTGCTGTCGCTCGTGATCGTGTTCGCCTGGTCGACGTTCGGATTCAACACTGTCTTGTACTTGGCTGGGCATCAAGGGATTCCCGGCGAAATGTACGAAGCGGCCGAGCTTGATGGAGCCAACGCGTGGCAACGTTTTCGACACATCACGGTGCCGTCGCTGCGTCCGACCACCTTTTATGTATTGGCCACTACCGCGATTCTGGCCATGCAACTTTTCGACCTCGTGTATGTGATGACCGGGGCTGACGGCAGCCCGGAAAACTCGACGCAAACGCCGGTGCTGCATTTGTACGACGAAGGATTCAACGCCAGTCGTCAGGGCTACGCCTCGGCGGTCGCCTGGGTGTTGTTCTTGTTGATCTTTGGGCTCACGATGGTGCAATTTCGCCGCCAACGCGAAGAGTCGATGGGTGGGATGGCCTGATGTCAGTCGTACGTAAAGGGCCCAAAGCCACCGGATTCAAGATCGCCACGTACCTTCTTTTAGCGGTTGTAGCCGTCGTTATTCTGTTTCCGTTTCTGACCGTGCTTGCGGGTTCGATCAAGCCTCAGCAAGACACGTTTACGTATCCGCCTAGCTTGTTTCCGCACCAAGACAAACAGACTGTGCTCGACCCCGCCAAGGGCCCCGTCACGCTCTATACGGTGCCCGGAAAATCTGGCCAGTACTACCTCTCGGAAGAGGGAGTCAGCGTTGGCGAATATCGCGACGTTAGTGACGCCACTACGAAGCTGTTCTTTACCGATTCTCAGGTGCAGCCGACCGGTAAAAAAGTGAAGGTTGACGGCCAAGATCGCGACGAGGTCACCGTCACCGTAGCGGGCAAACTTCGCACGTTGTACCAAAAGCGATTCACGACTGCAGCGAGATTTGTCAATACCGTTGACGCCCAGGACGATTCGTATCTCTTGAAGCTCGATGCCCACGCCGCGCAAGAAATTAAGCCCCGCACGAAAAATTTCAGCGAGGTCTTGAAACTCAAGGGGATCAATCGATCGGTCACCAATACGGTGTTAGTCACGGTCCTCGTCGTGGCTGGCCAGGTGATCACATCGATCCTGGGCGGGTATGCGTTCTCTCGGCTCAAATTCAAAGGCCGCGACAAGCTCTTCATGATCTACCTCGGCTCGGCCATGATCCCGTTCGTGGTACTGATCATCCCGTTGTACCAGTTGATGGTGCAATTGGGCTGGGTCGACAACTTGGTGTCGCTGGTAATTCCTTTTGTCTTTACCCCGTACGGCACGTTCTTGATGCGGCAGTTCTTCTCTTCGATTCCCAAAGAGATCGAAGAGGCGGCGCTGCTTGACGGCGCTAGCCGGTCTCGAATTTTGTGGCGCATCATGGTGCCACTGGCCAAGCCGGCCATCGCGACGTTGAGCACATTCGGATTCTTGTACGCGTGGAACTCGTTTGTGTGGCCGCTCATTGTCATCAATAGCGGGTCCAATGAGAACTTTGTTTTGCCGCTGGCGTTGTCTGTGCTCGGCGGGCGTGGAGCCGACACGCCACATCTCGTGTATGCCGGCGTCATGATCGCCATGCTTCCGCCGATCACTGTGTTCATCTTGGCCCAGCGAGCGTTTGTCGAGAATCAGGCTACGAGCGGGCTCAAGTAACTCGACGGTCAAACCCGTTTGCTACTTCTCTCGGTCAAACCCGTTTGACATTTCTCTCGGTCAAACCTGTTTGACATTTCTCAGCCCGGCCCACGCCAATTCCGCCGCTTGCTGCGCTAGGCGTTCTGGATCAATGACGAGGCCTTCGGCCACGCAGACTTGGCCCATTCCTTCAGCCATGGCCACAATGCCGACGGAAAGCAGACGTCGGTGGGCGTCGTCGATGTCGGCGTGAATAAGCGTGGCTATTGTCGTGGCCATCGACGCTTTGAGCACACGCACTGGCTCGTGGAGTTCCACGTCAACACCGGCGGCGTCAGTGAAGAGCACGGTAAACGCCGATTGATGTTCCACTACGAAGGTGAAGTACGCCAGAAACCCTCGGCTGACTTGTTCCTGAGGTGTGGCGGCTTCTGCGGTGGCTTTGACAATTTCGTTGAGCAAACGTGCACAGCAATCGTCGAGCACTGCCAAATACAATTCGCGTTTCGACGGAAAGTGGCGATACAACACCGGCTTGGTAATTCCGGCCGCGGTGGCCACATCGTTCATCGACGTGGCGTGATACCCGTCGGCGCTGAAGACGGTTTCGGCCACCTCAAGGAGTTGCTGTCGCCGGTCGTTGCGAGCCATCCGAGTGGGGTACAGACCCATTTACATTCTCCGTTTCCGGGGAATTCCGAGCTCCTCGCGGACGGCCTTTTTCACGCCGTAGTCAAACACAATCGCCGGTGCCAAGATGACCGAACCAACAGCCATGCATGCCGTGATGGTCGAAGTAATTGGCACGGTAAATCCGTTGGCGAAACCGACCACAAACAGCACGCATGCGGCAAAAAACAAAATGTATCCGAGGCGTTTGCCGATCTTTACGGCGCGAGAAATCATGGCACGGCGAGCGTCGACAGTGTCAGGCACGGCGTACAGCCTGCCTGAAACGCGTCGTTGCCGTGAAGTACAGGCGATAACTTGCACGACGTGAATCAAGCACCGTTTCTGGCCGATCGCCTGCGAGGATTCGGCACGACCATCTTTGCCGAGATGTCGGCATTGGCCGCGGCCACTGGCGCCATCAATTTGGGCCAAGGATTTCCCGACACCGATGGACCGGCCGAAGTCCTTGAAGCAGCAATCGCGGCCATGCGCGCCGGGGCAAACCAATATCCGCCCGGGCCAGGAATCGCCTCTTTGCGAGCGGCGATTTCGCATCACCAACGTCGATTCTACGGACTCGAATTTGATCCCGAATCTGAGGTGCTCGTGACGGCCGGAGCCACCGAAGCAATTGCCGCGTCGCTATTGAGCTTGGTGCAGCCCGGTGACGAAGTTATCGTTTTTGAACCTATGTACGACAGCTATTCGGCCTGCATTTCCATGGCCGGGGGCGTGCGGGTGCCGGTGCTGCTGCCCGTGCCGGATTATTGCTTTGATGTTGAGGCGCTTCGTCGAGCGATCACCCCCAAGACCCGCGTCCTTCTGATCAATTCGCCGCACAATCCCACCGGCAAAGTGTTCACTTATGACGAGCTGCTGGCTGTTTCCGAGGTAGCTCTTGAGCATGATCTGATCGTCATTTCCGACGAAGTGTACGAACACTTGGTATTTGAAGGGGTGCACACTCCGGTGGCTTGCCTGCCGGGCATGCGCGATCGCACCGTGACGATTTCCTCGGGCGGAAAGTCCTTTAGCTTCACCGGTTGGAAAGTGGGATGGGTGTGCGCGTCACCTGATTTGGTGACCGCGGTGCGCACCGCGAAACAGTTCCTCACCTATGTCAACGGAGCGGGCTTTCAGGAAGGCATTGCCGTTGGTTTGATGTTGCCCGACGAGTACTTCGCGAGATTCGCTGCCGATATGCGGGCCAAACGCGATCGGCTCTCAGAGGGTCTCGCTGTGGCAGGTTTCACTGTCATGCCGACCAGCGGAACGTATTTTGTCACCGCCGACGTGGCGTCGTTTGGCATCGCAGACGGTTATGAATTTTGTCGACAGCTCCCCCGAAAATGGGGCGTTGTGGCCGTGCCTAACGTCGTGTTCTACGACAACAAGGCGGCCGGCGAATCGCTCGTGAGGTTTGCATTTTGTAAGCGGCTCGACGTGATCGACGAAGCGTGCAAACGCCTCGCCAGCCTGCGAGGATAGCGCCATGAAAGTAGCGGCAATTCAACATGACATTGTGTGGGAGGACGCTCGCTCCACGTGTGCAGCCCTCGAACCAATGGTGGCCGGAGCGGCGGCGTGCGGGGCCCGGCTCGTGGTGTTGACCGAAATGTTTGCCACCGGCTTTTCGATGAACCCGGATAAAATCGTTGAGCCCCGCGGCGGGCCAACCGATCGATGGCTGGTTTCCCAAGCCCAGAAACATGACATTTGGATTTGCGGGTCCATCCCCACTGCTGGCGACACAAATGCGAAACCGGTGAACCGTTTGGTGCTCGCCGCACCGAATGGTTCGACGCGACACTACGACAAAATTCATCCGTTCACCTACAGCAAGGAAGACGAGTTTTACGCGGCCGGATCGGGCCACGTGACCGTCGAAATCGAAGGCATTCTGGTGTCGTTGTTTGTGTGCTACGACCTTCGGTTTGCCGACGAATTTTGGGGTCTGGCCCACAGCACCGATTGCTATGTAGTCGTCGCCAACTGGCCAGAGGCGCGACGGTTGCATTGGCAAACGCTATTGCAGGCTCGGGCTATCGAAAATCAGGCGTACGTGATTGGCGTCAATCGAGTGGGCGAAGGCGGGAATTTGGTCTATGCCGGCGACTCGCGAATTATTGATCCGCTAGGAGAAATTTTGGCGGCCGGCGCCCGCACCGAAGCGATCTTGATCGCGGAAATCGACGCCGCGAAGGTGGCTCAAACACGGGCCAAGTTTCCGTTTCTGCAAGATCGCCGCTAGCGACACAGCGGGAGCTGCAAACTGAGCACCGGTAGAGCGTCGAGCAATCGCGGGCTACGGCATGATGTTACGAATGAGCTGCGCGGAAATTCGTTGCGGCAGGCCAACAAGAAAAGGAAATATCGCCGCTCGTTTGGGTAACCAGACTGATTGTTTGTCGCGCTCTATTCCTCGGACCGTTGACTTGGCAACGCGTTCACGAGGCACATTGGGCATCAATTGCAGGTGCCGAAATCGAGCGAAACACCGCTCGGTCGGCGGGTATTCGTTAACGGAATCCAGCATGTCGGTCGGGATGGGGCCTATTTCCACCGCCGTCAACTTCACGGGGGTGCCCTTGAGGTCTTGGCGCACAACACGAGTGAAATGCGACAGCCCGGACTTGGTGGAGCAATATACCGACAGCCCTGGAAATCCGGCTGATGCCGCCATGCTGGACACGTTGACTATGTGCCCAGCCCCGCGCTCGATGAACCCAGGAACGACTTGACGACACAGCTCAATTGGGCTCACCAAATTGACTTGGTGAATGGTGCTGATTTCGTCCGAAGTGATTTCGGTGAAACGTTTCGTGACCTCAGTGCCGGCGTTGTTCACGAGAATGTCGACGGGGCGACCAGCTACTTTTTCGCAGCGGGCGATAAGCCCGTCGACGCTGGCGGGGTCGGCCAGGTCGGCGGCAACGTGGTGTCCGCCAAGTTCCTTCGCGAGGTGCGTGATCGCTATTTCGTTGCGGGCCACGAGCGTCACGAGAGCACCATTTTTCGCCAACTCTCTTGCTATCGATTCGCCGATCCCGCGCGAGGCTCCAGTGATTACCGCATGACTGCCCGCAACTTGCATAGCGACCCCTTCGAAAAGTATAAGTACTTCGAAAACGTGAGTACGGGGGCAGACTACTTGCTAGAAACGGTGTCGATGAGTGCCCATGCGGCGTCGCTCAGAGCGGTCGTGGCGGCGCTTGGCTCAAGTTGAGCTGCGGCTTTTGAAGCTGTCTCGGCGTACTCCCGAGCGACGACAAGCGCTTGGGCCACACCCGGCCCTGAGCGCACAATTTCCAGCGCCCGTTGGTGGGCGTCGCCCTCGATCGGCCCGCCCAGCAAACTCGCGAGCTCGGTTCCGGCGGCGCCACCGTTGGCGATCGTGCGTAGTACCGGAAGTGAATACACACCTTCAACGAGGTCGTGCCCGGCCGGTTTGCCGAGCTCTTCGTCAGTGGCGGTGAGATCGAGTACATCGTCGACGATTTGGAACGCCATGCCAAATGCGTCACCGATGGCCGTGGCGGCATCGATTCGGTCGCGACTCAGGCCAGCCACGATCGCCCCAATGCGGGCCGAGGCACTAAAGAGCGACGCTGTCTTTCCGTTGATGGACGCCATGTAAGAATCAACGGTGCGGGCGGAGTTGAACGCGTTGCGCAGTTCCAGAATTTGGCCTTCGCACAATCGCCCGATCGTTTGGGCCAACAATTTTGCCACTTCGACACCCAGATCGGCCGCGATTTCTGATGCCTTGGAGAGCAAAAAATCTCCGGACAGAATCGCCGTGAGGTTGCCCCATTTTGCGTTGACGCTGGACACGCCGCGACGCATTTCGGCTTCGTCCATGACGTCGTCGTGGTAAAGCGAGCCGACCTGCACGAGTTCCACAGACACGCCGCCCAACACGACATCGTCGCTCACATGGTCGTGTTCGGTCAGCGCTACCGCCACCGCCATAACGGGGCGCAGTCGTTTTCCACCCGCCAAGATGAGGTGGGACGCCAATTCGGTGAGGTAATCGTCACCCGTCGTGACCGCCGAACGCAGGGCCAATTCAATTCGTTGACGGTCGACGTCCATCGATGAAAGCTGCAAAAGCGGACTCGGAAACGCCACGTCGTCAGGCTAGGCGACGAGCCCCGACGCAACCGAAGCCGCTGGCTTTCCGTGATCACAGGCACCCTCATGCCCGCTCACGCCCAATTGCCTTCACAATTTGCTGAAACTTGCCGATCATGTGCATCGTGAGGAACGCCGTTTGGCCGATACACTCAGTCACCCGTCTATCCCGGGCAGCTACGGGATAGTCACGAAACAAGTTGGGATGGTCACAGTGTTTGAACGATTTACGGACCGGGCTCGCCGCGTCGTAGTGCTTGCGCAAGAAGAAGCGCGCCTGCTCAATCACAACTACATCGGTACTGAACACATTTTGTTGGGATTGATTCACGAAGGTGAAGGCGTGGCCGCCAAGGCGCTTGAGAGTTTGAGCATCTCGCTCGAGGGCGTGCGCACGAAGGTCGAAGAAATTATTGGCCAGGGTGGCTCGTCGCCGTCGGGCCACATTCCCTTTACGCCCCGGGCCAAGAAAGTGCTCGAATTGTCGTTGCGCGAAGCCTTGCAATTGGGCCACAACTACATCGGCACTGAGCATATTTTATTGGGTCTGATTCGCGAGGGCGAAGGCGTTGCCGCTCAGGTCTTGGTGCAGTTGGGTGCTGATCTGAGCCGAGTTCGCCAGCAAGTGATTCAGCTACTGAGTGGGTATTCAGGCCCGGCTGGAGCATCCACCGCCGGCAAGGAAACGGCCGGAGCCGCCAGTGGCTCTCAAACCGGTGTCACTCCCAGTGGTTCAGCGGTGCTCGATCAGTTTGGTCGCAACCTCACCCAAGATGCTCGGGACAAAAAGCTTGACCCGGTTATTGGTCGCACGAAAGAAATGGAACGGTTAATG
Organism: Acidimicrobiia bacterium; assembly: GCA_043782545.1. Taxonomy (GTDB): domain Bacteria; phylum Actinomycetota; class Acidimicrobiia; order Acidimicrobiales; family JBBRKR01; genus JBBRKR01. The sequence goes on along the minus strand of JAYWAI010000189.1, from coordinate 3,884 downwards.
CAGGTGCTGAGCCGTCGCACTAAAAACAATCCAGTGCTCATTGGTGAGCCTGGCGTTGGCAAGACCGCTGTCGTTGAAGGGTTGGCGCAAAAGATCGTCGCCAATGATGTGCCAGAAACCATCAGAGGCAAGCAGCTCTACACACTTGATCTGGGCGCCCTGGTCGCCGGCAGCCGTTACCGTGGCGACTTCGAAGAGCGTCTCAAAAAGGTGCTCAAAGAAATCAAAACCCGCGGCGACATCATTCTGTTCATCGACGAGATTCACACGCTCGTGGGTGCTGGCGCCGCCGAAGGCGCTATCGACGCAGCCAGCATTCTCAAGCCCATGTTGGCTCGCGGCGAGTTGCAGACCATTGGCGCCACGACGCTCGATGAGTTCCGCAAGTACTTCGAAAAGGACGCCGCGCTCGAGCGTCGCTTCCAGCCCATCAAGGTCGAAGAGCCCACGGTTTCACACACCATTGAAATTCTCAAGGGTTTGCGCGATCGCTACGAGGCCCACCATCGGGTGACGATCACTGACCAGGCACTCATCGCCGCGGCCAACTTGGCCGATCGTTACATCTCTGATCGGCAACTTCCCGACAAAGCCATCGACCTCATCGATGAGGCTGGTAGCCGTTTGCGCATCAAGCGTATGGAGACGCCGCCGGATCTCAAGGAGCTCGACAACAAGCTTTCGCAAATTCAGCAGCAGAAGAAGGACGCCGTCGAAAACCAACGGTTCGAAGAGGCGGGCAAGCTGCGCGACTCCGAGAAAGCGGTACTTGAAGAGAAGGCTGCCAAAGAGGCCGAGATCAAGGCATCTGGTGTCGACCTGTTTGACGAAGTCGACGAAGAAGCCATTGCCGAAGTGCTGTCAATGTGGACGGGAATTCCCGTCTACAAATTGACCGAAGAGGAAACGTCGAAACTGTTGCGCATGGAAGACGAGTTGCACCGTCGAGTCATCGGGCAAAATTCCGCCATCAAAGCCGTGAGCCAAGCCATACGTCGTACTCGTGCCGGTTTGAAAGACCCCAAGCGCCCGTCGGGCTCGTTCATCTTCTTGGGCCCATCGGGCGTTGGCAAGACAGAGCTTGCCAAGACTCTCGCTGAATTCCTCTTTGGTGATGAGCAGTCGCTCATCTCGCTCGATATGAGCGAATACATGGAGAAGCACACAGTGAGCCGTTTGGTTGGTTCGCCCCCAGGGTATGTGGGTTACGACGAAGGCGGCCAGCTCACTGAGGCCGTTCGCCGCAAGCCGTTCAGCGTGGTCCTGTTTGACGAGATTGAAAAGGCTCACCCCGATGTGTTCAACACATTGCTTCAGATTCTCGAAGAAGGCCGCTTGACCGACAGCCAGGGCCGCTCCGTTGACTTCCGCAACACCGTGTTGATCATGACGTCAAACCTTGGCACGCAAGATCTACGCAAAGGCAACGTGGGTTTTTCGAAGAACGATGAGGCTATTAGCTACGAGAAAATGAAGATCAAAGTCAACGAGGCGCTGAAGCAGCACTTCCGGCCTGAATTCCTGAACCGTATCGACGACACCATTGTGTTCCACGAGCTGTCTAAGCCCGAAGTCACGCAAATCGTCGACTTGATGCTCAAGCGTCTGCAAAACCAATTGCAAGCCCAAGGCCTTGGCCTTGAGCTCACCGATTCAGCCAAGGCCCTCTTGGTCGAAAAGGGCTACGACCCGACCATGGGCGCTCGGCCGTTGCGTCGTGCCATGCAGCGCATGCTCGAGGATCCGCTTTCTGAGCGTTTACTATTCAAGGAGTTTTCGGCCGGGCATGTGATTATCGCCGACGTCGAAGCCGATGAGATCGTGTTCCGCACGATCGAGGGTTTCGAGCCGCCAGCCGTGGAGTTGGTCGACAAATCTGCTGAATGATCGAGCGCGTCCTGCGCCCGTGTACCAGAATCACGCCGTGCATTTTGCTTCGTGGCCGCGCCGCGTACTCATCGTCGTGTTGGCGGCGCTGGCGTTGACAGCATGTCGGATTGACGCCGATGTCAACCTGAGCGTGCGCGCCGATGGCTCGGGGGTAATCACGGTGCGCGTGGGCGTTGACGACGACGCCCTGTCTCAAGATCCTGGGCTCATCGGGGAGGTGCGCACGGCCGACCTGCAGCAGGCCGGTTGGCAGGTAGTCGGCCCGGCCAAGGGCGACCGCAATCTGACGTGGATCACCATGTCCAAACCTTTCGCTAACGCTGCTCAGGCCAATCAATTTTTGGGCGAGGTCACCGGCGAAGGCGGCATGTTGCGCGGCGCAAAACTGACCCACAACGACCCGTTTGGGCGCGTGGTGTCGAGTTTCCGGGCAACCTTCGAGCCATCCAACGGGATTAACTCCTTCGTCGACGGCGATTTACTCAAGGCAATAGAAGGCACTCGACCGCTCGACGCGCAACTCAAAAAGCTTGAAGCGCAGGGCAAATCGCTCGATCAAGTGATGCACTTTTCGGTGAGAGTGTCATTGCCGGGCGATGACACTCCAGCCGTGTGGACCCCGAAACTCACCGGCGCGCCCACGAAACTGTCAGCAGATTCTACGGAATATCACTATGTGACATTGGGTCTGGGGATTGCTGGTATCGCGCTGTTGTTGTTGTGTGGATTCTTGGCGGTGTCGCACTACCTGTTCGGCTGGGGTCGACGCCGCTGATCGTCGTTGGCAACCTTCACGTCGTTTCTGTTTGTGACACAGCGTCGCTCGTGAGTGTCACACCCGGTCGTTAGAGTGCCGCCATGGCTAAATTGCGTTCTATTCATCGGTGCAGCGCCTGTGGCGCGTCCACCCCAAAGTGGGTCGGCAAATGCCCGTCATGTAGCGCGTGGAACACATTGCATGAAGATGTCGAGATGGTCGGCGGTGGGTCGTCGGCGCCACTGCCGGCTGTTGAGCAGCCTGTCGAAATCCCCGATGTCGACATTCACGAATGGGTCGCCACCCCCACTGGCATTGGTGAGTTGGATCGTGTGCTGTCGGGCGGTTTGGTGCCGGGTTCGGTCACGCTCGTAGGAGGCGAGCCGGGCGTGGGCAAGTCCACGTTGCTGTTGCAGGCCGCGGCCGCCATGGCGCGCGCTGGGCACAAAGTGTTGTATATCTCGGCAGAAGAAAGTCGGCAACAGGTGAGGCTGCGCGCCGATCGATTAGATGCTGTTGTGCCCGGGTTGTGGCTGGGCAGCGACACCGTGATTCCCAGTATTTTGGCTTCGATTGACGAGGTCAAACCCGATGTCGTCATCATCGACTCAATCCAAACGGTGCATGATCCCGAATTGGGGTCGGCACCGGGGTCGGTGGTCCAGGTGCGAGAATCGGCGCACAAATTGGTACGAGAAGCAAAAACTCGGGGCATTGCGACGTTGTTGGTCGGGCACGTCACGAAAGATGGCGGGTTGGCCGGGCCACGAGTGTTGGAGCACGTCGTCGACACTGTGTTGTCGTTCGAAGGCGAACGGCATCACGCATTGCGGATGTTGCGTGCCACGAAACACCGGTTTGGGTCGACTGCTGAATTGGGGCTCTTCGAGATGCGCGAAAACGGGCTCGAAGGCGTGCCAGACCCCAGCGGATTGTTTCTAGCCGATCGCCAAGTTGGTATTGCCGGATCCGTGGTGGTGCCTACCATGGAAGGGCATCGGCCGCTACTCGTTGAGATTCAAGCGCTGGTGGCCGGCACGGGGTATTCATCGCCCAAGCGCAGTGCGCAGGGTGTCGATGCGGGCCGCCTGGGGTTGCTGTTGGCCGTCATCGAGCAACGAGCCTTGATTCCCGTGGGTGACTTTGACGTTTTTGCGTCAGCAGTGGGCGGGGTGAAAGTGGTCGAGCCGGGGAGCGATTTGGCCTTGGCGTTGGCCATCGTGTCGAGCCTATCGGG
>JAYWAI010000188.1:0-14270 GCA_043782545.1 Acidimicrobiia bacterium | reverse complement strand
AAGCATGATTTTCGATGGCTTCGTGAACCAATTACCAGATATCGATCCGACCGAGACCCAGGAGTGGATCGATTCGCTCGATTCGGTGGTCGACAACGCCGGGAAAACCCGGGCCCGGTTCATTGTGCAGAAACTTTTGGAACGCTCCCGAGAGCTTCAAGTTGGTTTCCCGGCAACGGTTTCTACGCCGTACGTCAACTCTATTCCCCCCGAACGCGAACCGTGGTTCCCTGGCGATGAAGAGATGGAAAAGCAACTACGTCGCTACATCCGCTGGAATGCGGCTGCCATGGTGATTCGGGCCAACAAACACGACGACGGCATCGGAGGCCACTTGGCCACGTTTGCATCGTCGGCTGGTTTGTACGACGTGGGCTTCAACCATTTCTTTCGCGGCAAAGACGACGGCCTAGCCGGCGATCACGTGTATTTCCAAGGCCATGCCGCGCCCGGCATTTACGCCCGCGCATTCCTCGAAGGCCGGTTGACGGAAGACGACTTGGATCACTTCCGTCGAGAAATCGGTCGCACTGGTTTGTCGAGCTATCCCCACCCGCGCTTGATGCCAGAGTTTTGGGAATACCCCACGGTGTCGATGGGCCTCGGGCCGATCAATGCCATTTACCAAGCCCGGTTCAACAAGTACCTCATGAACCGACGCATCGATGACACCAGCCAGTCCAAAGTGTGGTGCTTTATGGGCGACGGCGAATGCGACGAACCGGAATCACTCGGGGCACTCTCCTTGGCAGCCCGCGAAGGCCTCGACAATTTGATCTTCGTGGTGAACTGCAACTTGCAACGTCTCGACGGTCCCGTGCGCGGTAATGGGAAAATTATTCAGGAACTTGAGGCGGTGTTTCGAGGCGCCGGATGGAACGTCATCAAGTGCGTGTGGGGCCGCCAGTGGGACGAGTTGCTGTTGCGTGACGTGGACGGCGTATTGCTCAACAAGATGAATACCACGGTCGACGGCGAATTCCAGCGCTACAGCGTCGAATCGGGTGCCTACATTCGCGAACACTTCTTCGGCCCCGACCCACGCCTTCGCAAGATGGTCGAGCACCTCACCGACGAGCAACTCGTATCACTACCCCGCGGTGGCCACGACAACTCCAAGGTGTTCGCGGCGTTCAAAGCCGCCACAGAAATGCAAGGTGCACCGACGGTAATTTTGGCCAAGACCGTCAAGGGTTGGACGCTGGGCAGCCAAGTCGAAGGTCGCAACTCGACGCACCAAATCAAGAAAATGGACGCCAACCAACTCATCGAATTGCGCGACCGTTTGTACCTCACCGACGCCATCCCCGACAGTGCCTTGGCCGACGGCATCCCGCCGTTCTACCGACCCTCGGACGACCTTCCCGAAATGCAATATTTGCGTCAACGTCGTCGTGCTCTTGATGGCCCTCTGCCGAGTCGCATTATTCGCAACCGCCGTGCTCTGACGCTCCCTGCCAACAAGCCATTCACCGACATTCAGGCCGGCTCAGGGACACAATCCGTGTCAACCACGATGGCATTTACCCGCTTGATTCGCGACCTATTGCGTCAAGACGGCTTCGGCGATCGAGTCGTGCCGATCATTCCCGACGAAGCCCGGACGTTTGGCATGGATTCGCTGTTTCGCGAGTTTAAGATCTACGCCTCCCATGGCCAGCAATACGAGCCTGTCGACGCCAATTTGTTGCTCAGCTACACCGAAGCCACCGACGGCCAAATACTGGAAGAAGGCATTACCGAAGCCGGGGGGCTCTCGTCGTGGACGGCGGCAGCAACGTCGTACGCCAACCGCGGCGTGCCCATGGTGCCGTTCTTCATCTTCTATTCGATGTTTGGTTTCCAGCGCGTTGGCGATCTCATTTGGGCCGCCGCCGACGCTCGGGCCAAGGGCTTTCTGCTCGGCGCTACATCGGGCCGCACCACGCTGATGGGCGAAGGTCTGCAGCATCAAGATGGCCACGCCCTGGTCATTGCGTCGACCGTGCCGCCGTGCCAGGCGTACGACCCGGCGTTCGCTTACGAGATGGCCACCATCATCAAACACGGCATTCACCGTATGTACGGCCCCAAGGTACCTGGCGTGGATCAGGACGTGTTTTACTACCTAGCGGTGTACAACGAGAACTATGTGATGCCCGCCATTCCGGCCATGCCAGGTGTGGAAGAAGGCATCATGAAGGGCCTGTACCGGTGGGCCGCCGCGCCAACGGAGGTGACGCCCCGCAACGGTCATGTACCGCATGCCACGATCCTGTTTTCGGGCCCCGCCCAAGTTGCTGCGCGCCAGGCCGCTGCCGATCTGGCCGAGCACTACGGAGTCGCCACCGAGTTGTGGAGCGCTACGAGTTACAAGGCGTTGCGCGATGAAGCGTTGGCGTGCGAACGACACAATCGCTTGCATCCCACCGACGCATCCCAAGTGCCGTACGTCACGTCGATCCTTGGCCAAGCCGAAGGCCCGGTGATCGCAGTGAGCGATTTCATGCGCGCCGTACCCGAGCAAATCGCCCGATTCGTGCCACAACACTTCAGCGTGCTCGGCACCGACGGTTTCGGCCAATCCGACATCCGCACGGCATTGCGGCGCTACTTCGAGGTGGACGCCGGTCACACCGTCGTGGCCGTATTGGCTGCTCTGGCGCAACTAGGTGAGGTCAAGCCAGAAGTGGTGCTCGACGCCATCAATCGCTACGACATCGACCCAGAAGCCCGCAACCCATTGTCGGTGTAGATATGGCAAAGTCTGATTTCTACATTACCGGTAGACCTGAAATGGACGGGCTGCTGCGCACCGATCCCCTGGCATTGGTGTTGGGCATGTTGCTCGATCAACAGGTGGCGATGGAGCTGGCATTCGCCGGACCATACAAGTTGCTCGAGCGACTCGGCCACCTGGATTGCCGCACCATTGCAGCCATGGACGTCGAAGAATTTGTGACAGTTTGTTGCATCAAACCGGCGATTCACCGGTTTCCCGGCTCGATGGGCAAACGGGCTCACGAGGTGTGTCAGCACATCGCCACGAATTACGGAGGCGATGCTGGCAAGATTTGGAAAGGCGTGCGCACGGGCGACGAGTTGTTCGCCCGAGTGCGGGCGCTGCCCGGCTACGGCGAAGAGAAGGCGCAAATTTTCACGGCCATTTTGGCCAAGCGTTTCGGAAAGAAACCTGAGGGTTGGGAGACCGTGACGGGGCGTTTTGCTGACGCCATGCCTCGCTCCGTGGCCGATATTCACGACGCCACGTCGCTCGCCAAAGTGCGGGCATTTAAGAAGGAAATGAAAGCCGCCAAACGCGACAAGCAAGGCCGCCCCGAATAACGTCAGCCCGCATGGGAATGCGGGTGTATTGGGAGGTGATGCTGCGGAGTTTGCGGCGTCAGGCCACGTACCGGGGCGCCACATTTGCCGGCATTTTCACCAACACCGTCTTCGCGTTTTTCTTTGCCTATGTGCAAATCGCCGTCTACCGCGAGCGCTCCTTGGTCGGCACGTTTACACGTCAAGACGCGCTCACGATGGTGTTCGTGAGTCAGGGCATGCTGATGGTGGTGCATGCCTTTAGCGAACGCACCATTTCCACCCGCGTGGCCAGCGGTGACATAGCTACCGACCTGTACCGACCTATCGATTTTTCGTTCTATTGGATGGCTGACTTTCTAGGTCGGTCGGCGACAGGCTTGGTATTGCGCGGCATTCCTCCTTTCGTGGTGGGCGTCATTGCCTTCCACATCGCGGTACCTCATCAGGCCGCGACATGGCTGGCGTTCTTGGTCACAGCGCTCGTCGCAGCGTGCGTGGCGTCTCGCTTTTGGATGCTGGTGAACCTCACCGCGTTTTGGTTGGTCGACGTACGTGGCATCATCCAATTGGGCACGGCCGTGTTCGTGGTCGGTAGTGGGATTGCTATCCCATTGCAGTACTACCCCAACGCCGTGCAAACCGTTTTGCGGGCCACTCCATTTGCCTACATGGTGCAGCGACCGATCGAATTGTTTCTCGGAAAGGGTTCATTTGGTGTCGTGTTTGCGGGCCAAGTCCTGTGGTTTGCCACACTAGAAATTGCGGTGCGACGCGTGATGGCACGAGCAACGCTACGGGTGGTGTTGCAAGGTGGCTGACACGTTCGCGTACCCCAAACTCGTCCATGGTCAAATACGCGCAGAGGTGCAATATCGGGCTTCGTTCGTGGCCTTCCTGCTCGCGCAAACCATCTTGTTTGGCACTGACGCCGTGGCCGTATGGGCCGTGTTCACCAAGGTGTCGTCGCTGGGTCATTGGAACGTACGCCAGGTGCTGTTTCTTTACGGCATCACCACGTGCGCGTTCGGCGTGGCCGACATCTTTGTCAGTCCTGTCGAAAACGCGTCGATACACATCCAGGCCGGATCACTCGATCGACTCTATGTGCGCCCCATGGGAATCCTCACGCAACTGTTAGCGCAAGAATTCGCTCTGCGCCGCGTTGGCAAATTGCTCCAAGCCACGATTGTGCTTATTGTCGGAATCTCCCTCACCAGCGTTCATTGGACGCCCGCCCGCGTGGCCATGGTGCCCTTCGCCATCGCGTGCGGAGCGATTACCTACTCGAGCCTATTCGTGCTCACGTCCAGCTTGTCGTTCTGGTTGGTAAGCACGCAAGAGATCGCCAATTCAGTGACTTACGGCGGCGTGACCATGAGCCAATTCCCGGTGCACATTTATGGCGCGTGGCTGCGCCGCACGGTGTTGACAGTGATCCCCATCGCGTCGGTGGCGTACCTGCCAGGGCTCTACATTTTACAAGCGGCCAACCCGCTGCGCATTGCGACGTGGGCGCAGATTTTGTCGCCGCTGCTGTGCGTTCCCGCCGCGCTTGTCGCGGCGTTCGTATGGCGTCGAGCAACTCGCCACTACCAATCGACGGGGAGTTGACGTGATCAAGGTTGACCACCTCACAAAGAGTTTTGTGCGCTACACCAAGATGGGTCGAGTGCGTCGCAGCCGCACGCTCGTAACGGCCGTCGACGAGATTTCGATGTCGATCCAAGCCGGCGAAATGGTTGGGTACATCGGTGCCAACGGTGCCGGGAAATCGACCACTATCAAAATGCTCACCGGTATTCTTGCGCCTACCTCTGGCACTGTTTCAGTGGCTGGCCTCACGCCGCTCGACGACCGCGTGGCGCTGGCCCGCAAGATCGGCGTGGTCTTTGGTCAGCGCAGCCAACTGTGGTGGGATCTCCCGCTGCGCGACAGTTTCGATTTGCTGCGCCACATTTACCGGGTGAGCGCCGCTGATCATTTATCGACAAGGACCGGTCTGATCGACACGTTTGACGTCGGCTCGTTTCTCGACACACCGGTTCGCCAGCTCTCGCTCGGCCAACGCATGCGGGGTGAGCTGGTGGCCTCGTTGCTCCATCGACCGTCGGTGCTGTTCCTCGACGAGCCCACCATCGGGCTCGACGTAGTATCGAAATACGCAGTCCGCGAAGCGCTGGCCGCGCTCAATCGAGACGATGGTGTGACGGTAGTTCTCACCACACACGACCTCACTGACATTGAGCAACTCTGCCAACGCGTCATCATCATCGACGGCGGCAAGCTCGTCGCCGATGAAGCGCTCGCCACGCTCAAGAGCCGCCAAGGCGGGCAGCGCACCATGATCGTGGATTTGGACCGAGCCATGCCAGCTCTCGTCATCGAAGGGGTCGATTGCACTGGAATTGACGGGCCTCGCCAGTGGCTGAGTTTTTCCCCGCCACTCACCGCCGCCGATGTGCTTGCCGCCGTGAGCGCCGCAGCCGATGTCCGCGACCTCACAATGGTTGAACCCGACATCGAGTCCATTGTCCGCGACATTTACAACACCCATCCCGCCTAAGGGCACACCCGTCACCACGAGGCTTCACAAGCGCGGGTATCGTTGGCGCATGTCCCCCACGAACCGGCAAGTTTGGCAGGAGTCATTCGACACGTCACGTCGTCGCGACGCCGACTACGAGACCATGTCGGGTATCCCCCTTGACCCCGTGTACGGCCCGGTCGACGGCACCGGCGACTTCCCCGGCCAGTACCCCTACACCCGAGGCCCATACAGCTCGATGTACCGCTCCAAGCTCTGGACGATGCGCATGTTTGCTGGTTTCGGCACCGCCACCGACACCAACTGGCGCTTCAAAGAGATCATCAAATCCGGCGGCGACGGGCTCTCCACGGCGTTCGACATGCCGACGCTTTTAGGCATCGACTCCGATCACGAAATGGCACTCGGCGAAGTCGGTCGGTGCGGTGTCGCTATCGACACCTTGGCCGATATGGAGGACCTCTACGCCGGCATCGATCTTTCGGCGACCACCACCTCGATGACCATAAACTCGCCAGCGGCCGTGATATTTGCCATGTTCGTGGCTCAAGCCGAAAAAGCTGGCGTGCCCCGCGCCATGCTCGGCGGCACGTTGCAAAACGACATTTTGAAGGAATACCAGGCGCAGAAAGAGTTCGTATTTCCACCGCGACCGTCAATGCGGTTGGTACGTGACTCGATTGCGTTTACGGCTGCCGAAATGCCGCGTTGGCACTCGATTTCGATCTCCGGATACCACATTCGCGAAGCAGGTTCGACGGCGGTTGAAGAGCTGGCATTCACGTTGGCGAACGGCTTTGCGTACGTCGAGTTAGCCATGCAAGCCGGGCTTCCGGTCGACGCGTTTGCACCTCGGTTGTCGTTCTTCTTCAATGCCCATATTGATTTTTTTGAAGAGATCGCCAAATACCGCGCCGCCCGGCGTATTTGGGCGCGCTGGATGAAGGAACGTTACGGCGCTGTATCCGAAAAATCTTTACAATTGCGATTTCATACCCAAACCGCCGGTGTATCACTGACAGCGCAACAGCCAGAAGTCAACATCGTGCGCACTGCTATCGAAGCCCTCGCCGGGGTGCTCGGCGGCACCCAGTCATTGCACACCAACTCAATGGATGAAGCCATGGCACTGCCCACCGAAAAGTCGGCCCGCATTGCGCTGCGCACACAGCAGGTGATCGCCAACGAAACAAACGTGGCGCACGTGGCCGATCCGCTCGGCGGGTCATATTTCGTGGAGCACCTCACCGACGAAGTCGAACGCCAGGCCGAAGAACTTTTCGCTCACATCGACGCGCTCGGCGGCGGCTCGATGCTCGAAGGGGCCTTGCGCGGCATTGACGACAATTGGTACCAAGGCCGCATTGCCGACTCGGCCTATGAGCTTGAAAAGAAGGTCAACCGCAATCGCCGCATCATCGTGGGCGTCAACGGTTTCACGGAAGGCAACGACGACGACGAGATGGAGTTGCTCCAAATCACCAACGAAGACGAAACCCGTCAGCTCAAACGGCTGGCCGAAATTCGTCAAAGCCGCGACTCGCAACAGGTCGCATCTGCGCTCGCGAGGGTGGTAGCCGATGCCCAGGATCCGGAGGTCAACATGATGCCCGCGCTGATCGACGCGGTGTCGGTATACGCCACACTCGGCGAAGTGATGGGGGCCATGGAATCGGTGTTTGGTCGCCACATTGAGGTGCCCACCATCTGATGACTGGTCAACGAATTCTCGTCGCCAAAGTCGGGCTCGATGGCCACGACCGCGGCATCAAAGTGGTGGCGCGCATTTTGCGCGATGCCGGATTTGAAGTGATTTACACCGGACTATTCCAGACGCCCGCCACCGTCGCTGCCGCCGCGGTCGACGAAGACGTGGACGCCATTGGCCTGTCGATGTTGTCGGGCGCTCATCTCACTCTGGCGCCAAAGGTGGTCGAGGAAATTCGCAAGTTGGGCGGCGACATTCCCGTGATCGTGGGCGGCATCGTGCCCCAGCGTGACATCCCTGTGTTGCAGGCGGCGGGCGTGGCCGCGGTCCTCACCCCAGGCGCATCGTCTGATCAAATTGTCGAAGAAGTCCAGCGGGTCCTGGACGCCCGCTAGCCAATATCGTCGCGCCAGGGCCATCGCTTAAGGTGGTCGGATGACAGCGATGAAGCCCCTCGTGGTAATCCCCAAAGACACACCCGCCCCCACCGAATTGTTGATCGAAGATCTCATCGTGGGCGAAGGCGACGAGGCGAAATCGGGCCATCGCGCCTCGATGCATTACGTGGGCGTGGCGTGGTCGACTGGTCAGCAATTCGATTCGTCGTGGGATCGCAAAGAGCACTTCACATTCAACTTGGGTGGCGGCGAAGTGATTCAGGGATGGGACCACGGCGTACCGGGCATGAAGGTCGGCGGCCGCCGTCGCCTTACGATTCCATCGGAGATGGGCTACGGCAGCCGCGGTGCCGGCGGCGTCATCAAACCCAACGAGACGCTCGTCTTCGTCGTGGACCTCATCGCCGTCCGCTAAAACTGCGGGACACCGAAAGCATGAGTTTTGCCGCCGACTCCGGCGCGTCGGCCGACGAAATTGTCAATTGGGTGTCCAGAGGGTGGCGATCGGCAAAGCCAATATGTTGTCGTCAAAGATGATCGACATTGGTCCGGTATGAAGCAGTACAGCCCCCACGACAGCCGACCCGAGCTCTGCTTTGAGCCATCTCAGATGTTTCATATCCTCGGCTGAGGGCGATGCCGTTGCTTTGACTGCAGCGGCAAAAATCTTGCGCAGCCCGATCTCAATGATGTGATCAATTTCGTGTCGAATTTGCGTCGCCACAAATGTATCAAGCACTCGACCGAGCAGATCGCCATCGGTGACGATGTCCGGAAACCCTTGGAACACCATCGACGGGTCGTTACGAACAGCCGTCGTCACCGACGAATTCGAGAGCCGCAGGCTCGACCGAGCTAGACGAGGACTGGCTGGATTACACACGTCGCCGAGGTCGAGTTAGCCCAATGCTTGGTGAGCACGATCTGAGGCGACGCGCATCATTTCGCTGTATGCCTGCACCTGAGTTGCGAATTTTTCGACGACTGCATCGGGTACTCGTTGCGCCAGACACCGCCGTCGAGGCAACTGACGGTGGTGACTACGTCGGCTTGGACCCACCCGAAATATGCGTCGTTTGGCAGGAAGCAATCGCAACGCACGTCATCACAAACCGAATGGATCCGAGTCGTCGCTACAACCAGCTTTGACTAGTCGCCACAACCAGGCCAAGTGAGAGCTACGCCGGTAGGTTGGCTTCGATGTCGGCGATGAGCTTGGCGTCTTCGGGCGTGACCATTGGCCCATAGCGGGCAACGATTTCGCCAGTGGGCGACAACAGGAACTTCTCGAAATTCCATCGGATGTCACCCGAGACGCCCTCGGCATCAGCAGCCTGCGTGAGTTCCGTGTAGATGGCGTGGCGATCGTCGCCATTCACGTCAATTTTCTCCATCAACGGGAACGTGACACCGTAGGTCGTTGAGCAAAATGTTTCGATCTCGTCGGCTGTGCCAGGCTCTTGGCCCATGAACTGATTGCACGGGAAACCAACCACCGTGAAGCCACGATCGGCATACGTTTTCTGCAGCAGTTCGAGACCCGTGTACTGCGGCGTCAAGCCGCACTTAGAGGCAACGTTGACAGCAAGTACAGCCTTGCCAGCGAATGCGCCAAGATTGGTGGCGTCGCCGCGCAGGGTGTGAATGGGGGCATCTGTAATCGACATGTCAGCATCATGCCACGTACGTCACCCGGGGCGTCGAGTCACAACTCGGGTTCTCGGACATCGCCGACAACATGACCATGCTGCGTCGTCCAATTCCGATTGCGAAATCAAGCCGAATTCACTATCCCAGATTGTCCATTCATTGCAGCACTGCCGCCTGGTGACGAGCTTTCAAACCAAGGGACCGTCGGCTGAGCAAATCGTTTTGGAAGCGACACCAACCACGCGGTCGACGAGAGCAAGCGCTGCCGGGGCGGCCGCGGTGAAGCGGGCGATGAGCCCGGCGCTGTTGGGGAGTTGGCCGATGCCCACGTGTGTGTCGGGCGGCCACTTAGTCGCGTTGAGTGCGGCATCGAGTGCGGCTTCAAGGGCCGTGTTTGCGTGGCCGAGAATGGCAACGAGGCCTTGGGGCACAAGGGTGTCGTGAGTGATGTGCGAACGTTCGAGCCACAGCAGTTTGCCGTCGCGCCGTACCTCAATGCTGTTTGCGACAACACGATGCGGGCCTATGTGATCGTCTCGATCGTGACCGTAGAAGCCGTCGACGACGATGGCCACCGCATCGTCGACGAGGTCAACCGACACCGATGACTCAATCGTGGCGTCACCGAGCACGACGATCGGCGATGGCGAGTACACCAGGGTGCTGTGAGCCGCGCACGTGATAGCAACGTGTTGTTTCGCCGGCGCGAAATCGCGGCCGCCGTGCACGACCGTTGACGTGGCGCCCACCACTCGAGCCTGCGCACCAGTCGCACAAGAAATCGACAGGAGCGCCTCATCGCCTGGCAGCAAAACGCCGGAGGTCGATTGCAAGTACACGGTTGCCTCACCGGGCCGATCGGCGTCGAGATAGAACGCTCGAGACGCCGATAGTAGTTGACGAAACAATGCTTCGCACACCGTCGTGCGAGCACTCACGCCGGGCGGCATCGCAAACGACAGGCGGTTCATTCGCGCATGAGCACAGAGTGGCACAGGTGCTCAACGATCTCGTCAACACCGACACCCAAACGCAAGTTGGTGCCCACCAATGGACGCCCGCCGCGCACGTCGGCTGCCTCGATCATCATGCGTTCCAAGTTCGCGCCAACATAAGGAGCCAGGTCGATTTTGTTGATCACCAACAAGTCGCAGCGCACCACGCCGGGCCCGCGTTTTCGGGGAATGTCATCGCCGCCGGCCACGTCGATCACGAACATCCAGTAGTCCACCAGGTCAAGAGAAAACGTCGAAGCCAGGTTGTCGCCGCCAGATTCGATCAGCACCAACTCTAAGCCGGGAAAGGACCGTTCGAGTTCATCGGCCGCGATGATGTTGAGCGTGGGGTCTTCGCGAATCACCGTGTGCGGACACGCTCCCGCCTCCACGGCGAGCACTCTGGCCGGGTCGATGAGGTCGCTGCGCCGAAGCCGTTCGGCGTCTTCACGGGTCACGAGGTCATTCGCGATCACGGCCACACTGATGCCTCTCGCCGCAAGCCGCGGCAACAATGCCTCCACGAGCGCGGTCTTCCCGGAGCCCACCGGGCCGCCAATGCCGACACGAGCCGCGCTCATTTAATGCCGCCGGGACGGGCGCTCATCGCAGCAGATACCGCCAACTCAGCGGCACCTCACGAGCCGGCTCGCAACGCAGCGGCACGCCATCGGCGCGGACTTCGAACGTGCGCAAATCGACCTCGATGCGAGGGCAGGCGTCGTTGCGAATCATGTCGGCTTTGCCCAAATTTCGGACGTTGCTGATGGGCGCGATCGCCCGCTCCAAACTCAGCGAACCGACGTACCCGTTGTCGATAGCGAGTTGTGAAACGAACATGGTCGACGTGTGAGCGGCAGCCCTGCCGATTGCTCCCCAACTTGGTCGCAGCAGCGTCGGCTCGGCTTGGGTGACCGATGCAGCGGGGTCGCCCATCACCGACGCAATCGGTACGCCAGCCTTGATCACCATGCTTGGCCGGACGCCAAAAAAAGCCGGCGACCACAACACCAGGTCGGCCATTTTTCCTGCCTCGATCGAGCCGACGTGATCGGCCATGCCGAAAGCAATCGCTGGGTTGATGGTGTATTTGGCGATGTATCTTTTGATGCGTTCGTTGTCGGCGCGTGCGGTTGTTTCGATCTCCAGTCGACCAACGCGATCTTTCATCACCGACGCTGTGCGCCAACAGCACGCCACATTTTCTGCGGCGCGGCCCATGCCTTGCGTGTCGGCCGCGAAGATAGAAATTGCGCCCATGTCGTGCAACAAGTCTTCTGCCATCATGGTGGCGGCTCGACCCCGCGATTCGGCAAATCGCACGTCTTCGGGAAGGTCAAAACGCAAGCCGTGCACGAGCATTGTCATCGGCAACGATTCCTCCACGCCCATGAGTGTGTAAGGGTTCGTAGGATTGGTAGACGACGGAATCACGTTGGGCATTTCGTTGACGCGGATGATGTCGGGCACATGCCCGCCGCCGGCTCCTTCAGTGTGAAACATGTGCACACTGCGGCCGGCGACCGCGGCCATGGTATCGAGATACGAAGCTGATTCGTTGAGCGAATCGGTGTGCACGCACACACTGAAATCGCTGCCGTCGGCGGCGCTCAGCGCGGCGTCAATCGCCGGCGGAGATGCACCGACATCTTCGTGCACCTTGACGCCCAAACACCCGTACGCCACGCCTTCGGCGATCGACGCCGGGTGATGCGAGCTACCTCGGGCCAAGAAGCCAACGTTAAGTGGAATCGATTCAAACGCCCGAGCCATCGTGGCAATACCGGTGGGACCCGACACCGCAATATCGAGCATTGGGCCCCAGTCCATTGCGATCACGGTGGTGACCGCTCCAGCGATCAGGTGATCGACTTGGCCAGGAGCCAGCAAATGCGCATGGCATTCAATCGCGCCAGCGGTGAGGATCATGCCTTCGCCGGCGATCTGCGCTGTGTGCGGCCCAACCGTCATACCGGATGTCACACCGTTTTGCGTGTTTGGATTGCCGGCTTTGCCAATGGCCACAATGCGCCCATCGCGCACGCCGACGTCGCCTTTTACGATGCCGGCTACCGCGTCGATCACCACCACATTGGTGATCACTAGGTCGAGTGCGCCGGTCGAATAGGGAGCGTTCGAGAGCACACCTTGGCCCTCGCGAAAGGTGCCACCGGCTTTGCCTACGAGTTCTTCGCCGGGCGTCCCAAAATCGTGTTCAAGTTGCGCCCACAATGACGTGTCGCCGAGACGCACCATGTCGCCAGTCGTCGGGCCATACAACGCTGCGTAGCGTTCACGCGACAAACGGGTCACGATGCGCCCCCGGCGAGCCACACTGCGAGTCTGTCCATCGCCACGGCCTTGATGAGTGGGTCGTCGAGGGGGCCGTTGACCAGATTGTTGTGACCCGTCATGATTCGAGCCCCGCCAACGTCGACCAGCGAAACGGTGAGCGCAGCGCCCGGCTCGAAACGGGCCGACGTGCCCGCTGGGATATCGAGACGTTTGCCATACGCCGTCGCACGGTCAAACGATAGGGCCCGGTTGACTTCAAAAAAGTGGTAGTGGCTCGTGATCTGGATGGCCCGGTCGCCGGTGTTGATCACATCGATCGTGAGCGCGGCAGCGCCTGCATTGATCTCGATGTGGCCATCAGCACACACCACGGCGCCGGGGCGTCCATCGGGATCCAACGCTACCGATGACGGCCCAGGCCGAATGGGATCAAACACAGTGATGAGCCGCGAACCGACGCGGAACTGACCTTCAACGCACACCATAGGTATCAACGTATCGACGTACGCCAGCACATCATTCGTCGTCAAAATACTCGAAACATGCTCACGAATTGCCGCAATGTCGAGCCCGTCACGAGCCGCCTCGAAGGCTTCATCGGCCAGCAGTGCCTCGGCTTCGGCCTGGTTGAGCAACGCGCCCCTCGCCCGCCGAGCTCGCGCCATTGCTGCCGCGCCGGCGATCACCAATCGTTCAGTCTCGGTAGGCGACAGGTTCAACATGACCGGCTCACTGTAGGCGCAGCCGCGTGCCAGGCGCAGCCGCGTAATACGAGCGCCGTCGTCGGGGCGCGGCAACTCAAGTGCTCGGCTAATGCAGGCACATCTCGCCAACTCAGACCCGGACGGCTTATCGTGACGAAATGCCCGACATGACCATCGCAGAAGCCGCTCAAGTTTTCGCCTCACCTGCCGCCTACGCCGACGATGTGTATTTTCATGCCGCATGCGATCTGCTGCGCGCCGAAAGCCCTATCACATGGGTCGAGGCCGACGGCGTGAACCCATTTTGGGCCATCACCAAGCACGCTGACGTCTTCGAAATCGAAGCCCGGCCCGGTCAGTTCACAAACTCGCCGCGCCCGGTGCTCGTGCCCAAGGAAGACGACGAAGCAGCCGAGCGAGACGGCAACCCGCTACGCACGCTCATCCACATGGACGACCCCGACCATCGGGTGTATCGCAACATCACCGCCGAATGGTTCCTGCCCAAATCAATGGCACGCCTCGACGGCCGACTGGCCGAACTCGCTGCGGCCAGTCTCGCCAAAATGCGGGCCATGAACGGGTCGTGTGACTTCGCCCGTGATATCGCCATGCAGTACCCGCTGCAGGTGATCTTGGCTATTCTAGGCTTGCCCGACAGTGACTATG